>JBGSIR010000351.1:0-3586 GCA_041742415.1 Fimbriimonadaceae bacterium
GCGTGCGCGTGGCCGGCGCCCGCATTGCCCTGCCCGACTTTCAGGTGGAGCTGCCCGAAAAGCAGCGGGCCATGCTGGACCGCGTGATCGCCGAGCTGGAGGCCGCCGGAGTCGCCCCGCCCCGCCCCGACCAAATCGCCGAAGCCCTCAACGTTCCTCCGCAGGCCGTTGAGCAGGTGATTCAAACCGGCCTGGAGGCGGGGATGCTGGTGCGGGTGAATGACATCATCTTCTACACCCCCAAAACCCTCGCCGAAATCCGCGCCCAGCTCGCCGAAAAGTTCGGCTCCGGCAGCTTCAAGGCGGCGGAGTTTCGCGATGCGGTCGGCGCCAGCCGCAAGTACGTCATCCCCCTTCTGGAGCACTTCGACGCCGCCGGATTCACCCAGCGGCTGGGCGATGTCCGGCGGCTGACTCAGCGGGGCTAGGCCAGCTTCTCCTTCCACCACGCCAGGATCTCGCCCAGGCGGTGCAGGCGCAGGTCGGGAGGCCCGTTGCGGCTGAGGCCGTGGCTGGTGGAGAGCGGGTAGCGGACGTAGCGGCACTCGACCCCGCGCGAGCGGAGCGCGTAGAACACCTGGTCCGACTGCTCGATGGGGCAGCGCAGATCGCCTTCGCTGTGGATGATGAGCGTGGGGGTCTCCACTTTGTCGAAGCAGGAGATGGGCGACTGCTCCCACAGCTCGCGGTTGTCCTCCCAGGGGCCATAGCCCGGGCCGCCGAAGTAGCCGCGCGCGTTGAGCGGGAAGTCGGCCGTGGCGCCGGCGCTCAGCCAGTTCGAGATGCAGCGGTCGGTGATGGCCGCCTTGAACTCGGTGGTGTGGCCGATCACCCAGTTCGTCATCCAGCCGCCATAGCTGCCGCCCATCACGCCCATCCGGCTCGAATCCAGCCGGGGGTCGGCCTTCATCCAGGCGAGCACGGTCTGGATGTCCTGCCAATCCTTGTCGCCCCAGCGGTGATGGATCGCGGCGGTGTGCCCTTCGCCATAGCCCTTGCTGCCGCGCGGATTGCTGTAGACCACCGCATAGCCCGCCGCCGCCAGCACCTGGAACTCATGGAATAGGGCCGAGCCGTACTGCGCGTGGGGTCCGCCGTGGATTTCGAGAACCGCGGGCAGCGCTTCGCCCTTGGCCCGCTTGCCGGGCGGCATCATCAGCCAGGTGTGCACCTGGGTTCCGTCGGGAGTCTCCAGCCAATGCTCCTCGGGCTCAGCGAGCGTGAGGGCGGCGGTCCATTCTTCGTTGTAGGCCGTGATGGGCTCGATTTTCTCTTTCGACAGATTGAACTGGGCCAGCTCAGCGGGGCGCAGGGCGGTGGCCCAAGTTCCATAGACCGTCTGGCCATCCGCCGACATCGCGGACGGGGCAAAGGAGTGGGCGCCCTCGGTGAGCCAAGTGAGCTCGCCCGATTCGGCGTCGATTTTCACCAATTGGTCAGCCCCATGCCTGCCCATGCCCGCCAAAAGGTGGGAGCCATCGGGAGACCAGGCCAGAAAGCCGCTGCCGCCGCCATCCGAGACATGCCCGGGATTGGTGTCGCTCAGGGTCATCACGCCGAAGTCTTCGTCCAGCTCGGCGGTGAGGCAGCGAGGCTCGCCGCCCTCCAGGCACATCATCCAGAGCCGCTGGTTGTGCACGCCCCAGCCTTCCGACTTCTCGCATCCGATCCAGGCCAGGCGGCTGCCGTCCGGCGAAACGCGGGGCGTGCCCTTGCTGCCGGGGACGGGGCAGGCGATGGCTTTGGCCTTGCCCTTCAGGCTCACCCGCCAAAAGCCGTCGTCGGCGGGCAGATAGGAGGGGTCTTCGTGGCGGCTGTGGCAGACGATGACGCCGCTGGAGTCGGGCAGCCAATCGGCCGACGCCCCGCCCCAGGCGGCCTTGTCGTGAAGCACCCGATGCTCGCCGGTGGAGGCATCCACCAAGAAGAGGTGGAACCGGCCCGACTCAAAGACACCGTCCCCATCCATGCGCCAGAAGGGATCGGTCACGATGACCGGCGGCGTGGCCTCGCCCTTGTCCTTGCGCTCTTTTTCGGCGGCCTGGGTGCGGTTTGCGGGGGTCTCGCGGAAGCTCAGGAGAATCCACTTGCCGTCCGGAGACCACTTGATCCAGGCCGGGCTGCCCTCGGGGAGCTGGGTCAGGGTCCGAGCTTCGCCGCCGCCCGCCGGCAGCAGATGAATCTGCGGCGAATCGCCGCGCTTGGCGACAAACGCCAGTTGAGACCCATCCGGCGACCATCGCCCCTGCGAGGCGCCGGCCTCGTGGTGAGTCCAGGCGGACTGGGCTCCGGTGGCCGGGTTGTGAACCCAGAGCTGGCCGACCATGCGGTTCTTAGCCTCCAGCTTTCTCAGCGAAAAGCACACCCGCCCATCCGCCGGGTTCACATGGGGGTCGCCGGGGTACTGCAGGGTGAGCAGGTCTTCAGGAGTGATCGCGCGCCGCTTGGCCATGCCCTATGATGGGCTGCGGGCGTTGATCTGCGCCCGTTCAGGCCCCCAATGGCTGGGGGCCTGAATCAGCGCGGCTTACGCCAAGTTCTTCGCCGCCACTTCGTTGTAGTGGCAGGCCTTGAACTTCTTGCCGCTGCCGCAGGGGCAGGGGTCGTTGCGCTTGACGGTCTTCCAGTCGAACTTCTCCACGTCGAACTCCTCCTCCAGCCCCAGCGCCATTGGGCCGGCGGGAGTGGGTTCTGCAGGGGCGGAGCCGGCCTCCATGGCGGCGATCTCGGCTTCATCCACACGCTGCATCATCGGCGCGGGCTGGGCCGGGGTCTGGCGGATTTCGGCGCGGAAGATCATCTTCACGGCGTCGTCGCGGATGGATCGCTGCGTGTGCTGGAAGAGGTCAAAGGTTTCCCGCTTATAGGCGACAAGCGGGTCGGTTTGACCATAGGCGCGAAGCTGGATGCCTTCGCGGATGTAGTCGTTCATCTGCAGGTGCTCCATCCAGCGGTCGTTGACCGATTGGAGCAGCACACGGCGCTCAAGCTGGCGCATGATCTCGTCGCCAATGCGCTCGGCCTTAGCGTCATAAGCCTCGTTGGCTTTGTCGATGCAGAAGGCCTCCAGCTCGGGGCCAGGGGTCATCGCGGCAAGCTCGGAAGGCGTGGCAAAGTCCACCAGCGGGAAGAGCTGGTTCAGCTCCTCAAAGAGGGCCGAGTGGTCGTAGACGCTTTCGCCCTCTTCGTTGATGGTCCAGCTCTTGTTGACGATTTCGCTCACCACCACCGGGACGTGGTCGCGCAGCTCAGAGCTCATATCCTTGCCCAGCAGAATCTCACGGCGAAGGCCATAGACCGTCTCGCGCTGGCTGTTCAGCACGTCGTCATATTCCAGCACGTGCTTGCGCGCTTCGAAATAGTGATTTTCGATGCGCTCTTGGCTCTTTTGAATCATGCCGCTGATGAACTTGGCGCGCACCTCTTCATGGGTCGGCCAAGCCTTCAGCACCGGGTTTTCCAGCATCTTCGGGTTGAAGATCTTCCAAAGCTGGTCCTCCAGGCTCACAAAGAATCGGCTCTCGCCGGGGTCGCCCTGGCGTCCGGCGCGGCCGCGAAGCTGGTTGTCGATGCGCCGGCTTTCGTG
>JBGSIR010000352.1:0-3915 GCA_041742415.1 Fimbriimonadaceae bacterium
CCGGTCGTGCCGCCGCCGCCCGCTGATCGGGTGAAGGAGCGAACGCCGCTGAAGACGTACCGCCGTCCCGCCGAGTCCGGCACAGGGCCGGGAGAGTCCGCCAGGTTGCGGACGCCGACTCGCCAGTACAGGGTTGTGCTGGTCGGGAAGTAGCTGGTTGCATCGATCACCGGTGACGTCACAGCTTGACCGCCGGGCGTCGTAGTATCGACGAACGGAGCTTCCGTGATCGTTCGGTTCGCGGGGAACAGAGGATCGCTCGAGAACTGAATCACGTACTCAAGGGCGATGCTGATGACCGAGCCGCGCACCGAAGAGGAGCTGAAGGCAATCGGCGTCGTGACGCTGGCGCCTTGAGCAGGCGATCGGAGCTCCGGCCGCACAAGCGGGGTGGCGATGCCAGGGACAGCCTGTCGAGGGGTGATGAAGTAGCAGAAGCTGCTTCCCGTGCCCGTCGTGCCGCCGCCGGTGGTGGTTCCACCGGTCGTCGTTCCGCCAGTTGTGGTTCCGCCCGTGGTCGTGCCGCCAGTCGTGCCTCCAGTCGTTGTGCCGCCAGTCGTGGCTCCACCAGTGGTGGCGCCGCCCGTGCCAGTCGTTCCGCCGCCGCCCGTCGAGCCCGGAGAAGGAATGCTCAGGGAGCTGACTCGATAGACAACCTCAAGGGAGTAGGAGTAGGGCTCGCCCGGGGTGAGCGGGTTGAGCGTCAGGGCCTCGGAGCCCGGCAGGCCGGGGCATTCGCCGCCTTGGGTGGTGCCGAAGTCTTCGGACTGGTAGAAGTTCGAGCCCAGGTTGTTGCCGCTTCCCGTGAAGTCGTCAATCACCGTGCTGTTCGGACCTTGAGTCACAGCCACCGGGGTGGTTTGGTCATCGTTGCGATAGACCTGCCAGTTGAAGGGGCCTTCGTTGTTGCCTCGAAGAAGAGCGTCGCGGCTCCAGGAGATGCGAACGCCGGGGGAGTCGTTGGGAAGCACGATGGCTTCAGCGCGGAGGTCGTTGGCCAGGCTGGTGCTGCCGCCGGCTCCGTTGGCAAAGAGGAATCCAAGGATCGCCAGAACGATCAGCAGGGTCACCCAAGAGGCGTTGTTGTTGCCCGATCGGCGAGCGGTGGGTTGAGGAGCCGAAGATCCTTCAACAAACTTGCCCGTCGGTGCAGGAACGTCATAGATGACAGAGGCCTTGTCGCCAGGGCGGATGCCCTTGATGACGTCCTTCGCCGAGATGTAGGCGTTGCCGGCCAGCACTTCCGTGACGACGGCGCGGGCCACAAGCTCGTCGCCGCGAACGACGACAACAGACATTCCCTTCTTGAATCCGGCGCGGTCGCCCCGGTTGATGAGAACGCGGTCGTTGCCGCTGGTGTTGAGAACCGTGGCGGCGGGAAGAGTCCGGCCGCTCAATTCACCGATGGCGCGGGAGGCGCCGTCGCTGAGAGCTTCCGCAACGAGGGAATTCTCGTCGCTGGAGCCAGTGCGGTATCCAGACAGGCCATAGACGCTGGCGCCGGCGACCGGAAGACCGGAGGCGACGTCGTTCTTGACGAGATAAAGGATGACCTGAGCGCGCTTGAGGCCCTCAGATTCTTCGAATCGATAGTTCATCACCTTGCCGGTGACCACATATCGAACGCCCAGTTCCTTGCCCAGGCGGACGATGTTCTGCATCGTCAGCCGACTGGGCAGGTAGCCGAAGCGCTGCATAGTCTGCGCGACCTGCTCGTTTCCGCGGACTTCAGAGTCCTCGGCCTGCTCGCGCAGGAGCCCTTGCAGCTCGCGGTTGACGGCCTCAGCGGCCGTTTTTCCAATATCTTCCCGGCCTTGGCCGCTTTCGTCAACGAATTCCGTGATCGCCCAGTCGTCCGTTCTCACCAATTGAGCGTTGGCTTTGCCAACGGCTCCAAAGGTCATCAGGGTCGACAAAGCCATCGTGGCCGCCATCCAGACGGTCACCATGCGACGGTGTCTAATTTGCTTCACTCTCAAGCGTCCTCCACTTGCCATGCCAAAAACGCCGGACAAAGCCAGCGATGCACGGCAGGCATATTAGCCGATGGCTGCGGCTCGGCGCCAGACGGTCCGCCCTAATCGGTTGACAACCGTTAAGAAAGATGCCTTGCTCGCGCCGCAATCGACTCTATGACGGGTTCAATCGGGCGGTCGGTGCGGATCAAAAGGTCGCTCAAAGCTTTTTTTGCCTCAATTGGGGCCTGAAGCGCCAAAAACCTCTCTGCCCCGCCTCCGCGGGCCTTGAGCCGCTCTATTTGGACCGGCAGCGGGCACCAGGCGGTCCAGACTTCCCGAAAGCGGTGATGAATGACCGCCTCGAAGGCCAGAGGCGCCTCGACCACTTGGGCCTGAGACTCCAGGATGGCCTGCCATATGCGGGGATGCAGAATGCTGTTCAGCCTTCGCCGGGCCTCTTCCGAGCCAGAGATGAGGCGCTTCACCGCCTCACGGTCGCTCAGGTCCACGCCCAGCGCCTCGCGGGCCTCCTGATTGGCCAAAGGGCATTCGCGCGCTGTGCGGGCCGCCTCGTCGGCGTTGAATGTGGAAATGCCCTGGCGAGCCAGGGCATTCAGGAGGGTGGTTTTCCCGACGGCCGCTCCCCCCGTGAGGACAGCGGCCGGCATCCGTTTAGGATTCGTCAGTGGTTTCTTCTTCGGGGCCGTCATTTTTGATCAGACCCTTCAGCATGCCCAGGCGCTCGCCGATGGTGGCGCCGCCGGTGGGCTGGCGCTGCGGGGAGGGAGCGGGCTGGTCATATTCGCCGTCGCGCCGTCGGCCAGGGCCGCCGGGGCGTCGTCCGAGTCCTGGGCCTCCCATGCGGGTGGGGCCGCCGAGGCGCGGATTCTCGCGCAGGCTCAGCACCATTCGCCGCTCGTCGGGCTTCAGGTCGATGATGGTCGGCTCGATGTCCTGGTCCTGCTCCAGCTCATCCTCGGGGCGCTTGAGGCGCTTCTCGCTGATTTCGCTGAGCGGAAGGAAGGCTTCGGCCTGTTCGGGCAGGCGCACAAAGACGCCGGACTGAACCATTCGGTTGACCTGGACCTGGATCTTCTGGCCGACCTTGTAGTTCTCGCCGATGACCTGCCAGGGGTCCGGGAGCACTTGGCGGAGGCCAAGGCTGATCTTGCCGGTTCCTTCGTCAAGACGAAGGACATAGACATTGATCTCGTCGCCCTCTTTCAGAACCTCCTTCGGATGGTCGATGCGCATCCAGGAGATTTCGGAAATGTGGAGCAGGCCGTCGATGCCGCCGAGGTCCACAAAGGCGCCGTAATCCTTGAGCCGAGAGACCACGCCGGGGATGACATCGCCCGGATTGATCTTGGTGAAGAAGCCCTTGCGGCTCTCTTCTCGGGTCTCCTCTTCGGCGACTCGGTTCGAGAGAACCACCTTCTTGCGCTCCTTGTCGATCTCGATGATCTTCACCGGAAGCACGTCTCCGACGTACTTTTCGATGTTGCGCAGGCGTCCGGTGCCGACGTGGGTGGCCGGAACGAATCCGCGCACGCCGATGTCGACCACGAGGCCGCCCTTCACGCGGTCGACCACGGTCGCCTGGAAGGTGATGCCGTCTTCGAAGGCCTTGATGATGTTCTGCCAGCTGGCGTCAAAATCGGCGCGCTTCTTGGAGACAATCGGGTTGCCTTCGGCGCTGCTGGTCTTGATGACGATGACATCGAATCGGTCTCCGACGTTCACCAGGCCGACAGCGGTGTCCACGTTGTCGTCGGTGAGCTCCTTCAGCGGGATCACGCCTTCGGCCTTGGTGCCCAGGTCAACAAAGACGCGGTCTTTGTCCACCAGGATGACCTTGGCCTCCACCCGGTCGCCTCGGTTGATTTTGCCGGCGGCGTCGGCGGCGTCCTCCGATTCGAGGCTCGCCATGGCGGCTTCGAAAAGGGCGGCGTCGTCA
>JBGSIR010000353.1:0-1640 GCA_041742415.1 Fimbriimonadaceae bacterium
CCGAGGCGCTTTGGACGGCGCTGGAAGCTGCCGGAGCCGCCAACTGCGGCCTGGGCTCCCGCGATGTGCTGCGCGTGGAGGCGGGCCTGCCGCTCTATGGACATGAGCTTTCCGACGAAATCAGCCCCATCGAAGCCGGCCTCGGCTGGGTGGTGAAGGACGGCCAGAAGTTCTTGGGCCACGAGCGGATTCATTCCGAGAAGGCGGGCGGGGCGCCACGCCGTATCGTGGGCCTGGAGCTGGAGGCCAAGCGGCTGATGCAGCCGGGCCAGGCCGTGATGCTGGATGGGCAAAAGGTGGGCGAAGTGACCAGCGGCGTCGTCTCGGCCGCCCTGGGCAAGGGCATCGGCTTTGCGCTGGTCGATTCTTCGGTGAAGATCGGGCTGGCGGGCGCCGTTGAGATGCGCGGGGCAGAGGTCCCGGCAAAAATCGTGGGAAAAAGGTTTCTGAAGCGAAAATGATGGGACCCAAGGAACGCCGAACTGCCTTTAAGACTCGTAAGAACGAAGAGAGGGTTTTGCAGCGTCAGTCTTCAGACGGGCACTGCTGATCCGATAACGACTTTAGAGGGACATGACGGAAACACTTGATCTTCCCATTCTTGGGCTGGGCTCGGAATGGCCGATGCGCTTGTATGTGCTGAAGCATTCGCCCAGCGGCAAGTACGGCTGCTATCACCACGATGGGGTGCATGGCTTGGCCAGCTTCAGCACGGAGGAGGGCGCGACCAGCTTCTCCACCATGATTCCGCTTTCGGCAATGGAGTGCCTGGAAGTGAGCTTTGACGAGGCCCGCGAGATCGCGAAGAGCCGCCCGCATCCGGTGGAGGCTCTCATGCTCCTGGATGACATGGACAAGCCTCAGATTCACTTTGTGCGCTGATTAGGCGCCTTTCGGCATGGGCTCGCTCTTTCGGCGGCCCCACGACAGCCAGCCCGACCGCTCCGGCGGCTCAAGGCCTGCGATGCGGAATGCCGCCTCTTCGATGTCCCGAGAGGCGCGGCATCCCGCATCCTCCAGCACCACCGGCGTTTGCCGCCGGCCGGCCTTCATCACCTTTTCGTCGAAGGCGACGCTGCCCAGATACTGCACGGCTCCGCCGCGGTAGCGCTGCACGAAGCTCTGATAGCGCGTGACGACGCGCCGGGCTTCGGTGGGGTTTTCGGAGTTGTTCACCAGCGCGGCGATGCGCACGCGAGGGTTGGACTCCAGAAGCTGTTGGGTGGTGAGGTAGGCGTCCTGCACGCTGGAGGGGTCCGGAGTCATCACCATCACCACCTGGTCGGCTTGGCGCAGCACCGAGATGACGCCATTTTGGATTCCGGCGGCGGTGTCGAAGAAGACGTAGTCGAAGCTGTCGCGCAGGCGGCTCAGGCTCAGCCCGGCATGCTCCAGGGCGCTAAAGTCGAGCTGGGCCATGTCCGAGGAGCCGCTGGCTCCGGTGAGCACGCGCACTCCGGCCGGGCCGATGAGCATCGCTTCTTCCATGCTGAGCCCGCCCACGAGCATGTCGCTGAGGCCTCGCTCGGGCCGGATGCCGAGGGCCACGTGGAGGTTGGAAAGGCCAAAATCGCAGTCGATGGCGGCCACGCGCCAGCCGTCTTTGGCGAGGGCCACGGCCATGTTGGCGCAGAGGCTGG
>JBGSIR010000354.1:0-11078 GCA_041742415.1 Fimbriimonadaceae bacterium
GCCCGCCTTCGCAAGCCCACGCCGAGCCCGAAGGGCGGCCGGATCGCCTACACCAGCGACGCCGAAGGCGAGACCCAGCTGATGGTGGCGATGATGGACGGCAGCGGCGAGCGCGCCGTGACTCAGCGCACGGGAGGGCAGATCATGTCGTTCACCTGGAGCCCCGATGGCGAGAAGCTGGCGGTCTATGACAGCGAAATGCGCCTGAGCGTGGTTGATGTCTCGCTCGGAACGAGCCAGGAAATCGTCTGGAGCCAGGGCAAGAACTGGTACGAGACCCCCCATGCTTGGTCGCCCGATTCGAAGTGGCTGGCCTACGGCAAGTACGACGGCGTCTCGGACTTTGGCCGCATCGCCCTGCGCGAGCTGGCGACTGGCAAAGAGACCCTTGTCGGTCACCCCTTGGCCCACAACGACCGTCCGGCCTTCAGCGCCGATGGCAAGTGGTTGGTCTATCTGAGCCGCCGCGTTTTCACCGCCGATTGGGACACTCTCCAGAATCAAATGAACGCTGGTCCGCCCTGGCTGCCGATGGCGGTGATGCTGCGCGAAGGCGAAAAGCATCCGCTGGCACTGGAGGACGCCACGGAGCCCGGCGCTGACGAAAAGGAGGATGAGGAGAAAGGCGATTTTCGCATCGACCTGGAGGGTCTGGACGCCCGCACCTTCGCTTTGCCGGTGGCCCCTTCGAATGCCACCCAGATCGGCGTCTCCGGCTCCCGGGTGCTGTGGGCTGCTGATGGCGAGATTCGCTTCTTTGACATGAACGCCAAGAGGGCGGGCGTCGTGACCGCTGGCGGCGGATTTGTCCTGAGCGCAGACGCCAAGCGGCTCCTGATCGGCGACCGCGTGATCAACGCCAATGAAACGGAAGCGCCGCCCGCCAAGGGCCGGCTCAACTGGGGAGGGCTTCGCCTCACCATCGAGCCCCGCAAAGAGTGGGAGCAGATGTTCTGGGATGCCTGGCGCCACCTGCGCGACTTCTTCTATGTAAAGAACATGCACGGACTGGATTGGCCCGCGATTGGCCGGAAGTATGCCGGCCTGCTCCCGGCGGTGCGAAGCCGCCACGAGCTGGACATCCTCATCCGGAGCCTGCAGGCGGAGCTGGGAAGCAGCCACCAATACCTCTCGCCGGGCGATGAGCGCGACTTCGCCCAGCGCCTGGCAGGCGCCTTTCTGGGAATTGACGTGATGCCAGACTTTGAGGCTAACCGCTTGAAAATCGCGGCCATCATGCGCGGCGACGGCCTGGACGCGAGCGAGATGTCGCCGCTTCTGCAGGCCGGCTTTGCCGTGAAGGAAGGCGACTACCTGCTGGCCTTGGCCGGCCAGGAGCTCACGGCGAAGGACAACTATCTCCAGCTCATTGCGGGTCGGGCGGGGCAGACCGTTTCGGTGAAGATCGCCTCAAAGGCCGACGGCTCAGACGCCCGCACCATTCTGGTGAAGCCCGCCGCCAACGAGCGCCGCATGAGGCTGCTCGATTGGGTGCAGAAGAACCGCGAATACGTGGACAAGGCCAGTAATGGCCGGGTCGGCTATCTCTATCTGCAGGCCATGACCGGCCAGGATGTGCAGGACTTCATGCGGCAGTACTACCCGCAGCGGTCCAAGGAGGCGATCATCGTGGACACGAGGTTCAACAATGGCGGCAACACGCAGTCGATCATCAATCGGGTGCTGGCCGACAAGATCAGCGGCTACTTCAACATGCGGAACAGCGAGTATCCGTGGAGCCGTCAGGGCGACGCCTTTGTTGGCCCCATCGCCGTGGTGCAGAACGAGTTCAACGTGAGCTGCGGCGAGGAGTTTCCGCACCGCTTCCGCGACCTGAAGCGCGGTCCGATCATCGGGCGGCGCACCTATGGCGGGGAAGTCGGCTCGGCGCCGGGCTGGCCCCTGGCCGATGGCGGCGTGGTGAGCGTGCCCAACTACGGCATGTTTGACACGAACGGCAACTGGGTGATTGAGGGGCCCGGCGTGGAGCCGGACATCGACGTGGAGAGCGACCCCAACCTCTTTGCCCAGGGCAAAGACCCCCAGCTCGACCGCTCGGTGGCATGGCTGCTTGATGAGCTGAAGCGCCGGCCGACGGTGTTTCCGAAACAGCCCGCCGATCCGGCCAAGTTCGGCGGCGGTCAGTAAGGGCGGCAGCCTGGGTCGACTTCTTCGGCCCAGGCATTCATCCCGCCGACAAGGTTTCGCACCCGCGTGGCTCCCGAGCCCATGAGCCCATTGGCGATGCGCCCGCTGCGGTTGCCGGTGCGGCAGATGACCACAATGTCGGCGTGTCCTTCCAGCTCGCCGATGCGCGAGGGAACGTCATCCATGGGGATGTGCAGGATGCCGGGAATGACGCCATTTTCCAGCTCATCCTCCTCGCGAACGTCCAGCAGCAGGGGCGTTTGGCCCGAGTCCAGCTCGGACTTCAGCTCCATGGGGAAAACATCTTCATGCATTAGCCCTGATGATGTCTTTGGAAGGAAATTTAGATTCCGGGGGTGGGTACAAAAGGGGGGCCATGTCATTCCGCGAAGCTCACTACGATGAAGACCCGATCATCCGCAGCGAGAGCGGAACCGGCGAAGATTTTGCCTCCGTGGCCCGTAGACGGCTGAGCCGCCGCGACTTGATGAAGGCTGGCCTGGCGCTGGCGATCGGAGCGGCGACCTTGAAGCCAGCCGCGGCTAAGGGCGCAGCCTCGGCCGCGGGCCTCAGCTTTGCGCCGATCTCGCCCAGCACCGGGCCCAACATCGCCACCCCTCCCGGCTATGACTGGACCACCGTGGCGAGCTGGGGCGATGCGATTCGGCCCGGCGGCGGCCTGCGGCCTGGCTCTGAGGACAGCAAGGCTCAGGAGTCAGCTTTCGGATACAACGCCGACTTTGTGGGCTACCTGCCGCTGCCCTATGGCTCGAAGGAGAGCCGCCATGGCCTGCTGGCGGTGAACAACGAATATGTGAACGCCGAACTCATGTTCCCAACCGGCAAGCCGGGAACCTACACCGAAGGGCAGGTGCGCACGATGATGGCCGCGGTGGGCATGTCCATCATCGAGATCAAGGAGGCTGCAAATGGGCAGTGGAGCATCGTGGAGAACTCGCGCTTCAATCGCCGCCTGACGGCCGAGACGCCGATGGAGATCTCTGGCCCGGCGAGGGGCTCGGATTGGATGAAGACCAAGGCCGACCCGAAAGGCGAGATGGTGCTGGGCACCCTCGGCAACTGCTCGGCGGGCAAGACGCCCTGGGGCACGGTGCTCTCTGCCGAGGAGAACATTCAGGACCTCTTTGGCCGGGGCAAGGCCATCACCGACCCGGCGATGCGGGCCAGCTATGACCGCTACGGCATCCCCGATGGCGACACGGAATATGGCTGGGAGCACGTGGACCCGCGCTTCCGGGCCGACGAGAACCCCAACGAGCCGATGCGCTTTGGCTGGGTGGTGGAAGTGGACCCCTATGACCCGGACTGGACGCCCGTCAAGCGCACTTCGCTGGGCCGGTTCCGCCACGAGGCCGCGACGACCTTCGTGACCCGCGACCAGAAGGTGGTGATGTATTCCGGCGACGATGCTCGGTTCGAATATGTCTATAAGTTCGTCTGCGAGAAGCCCTACAACGCCTCCGACCGCAAGGCCAACCGAGGCATTTTGGATGAGGGCACTCTCTTTGTAGCCAAGTTCAATGAAGACGGCACAGGCGAATGGATGCCCCTGGTGCAGGGCCGCGGTCCGCTGACGCCGGACAACGGCTTCCGCACTCAGGCCGACGTTGTGGTGAACGTTCGCATCGCCGCTGACCTGCTGGGCGCCACCAAGATGGACCGCCCCGAGGACATGGAGGTGAACCCGGTGAACAAGAAGCTCTACATCGCCTGCACCAACAACACGCAGCGCGGCACGGGGTCGCGGCCGGGCAAGGACACCATGAACCCACGCAATGAGAACCGGCATGGCCATGTCATCGAGCTCACCGAAGCCTTCGACGACCATGCCTCGCACCACTTTGCCTGGGAGCACTTCCTGGTCTGCGGCGACCCCGAAGATCCGGAAACCTACTTCGCCGGATATCCGAAGGACCGCGTGGCCGCCATCAGCTGCCCGGACAACCTGGCGTTTGACAACTTGGGCAACCTCTGGATCGCCACCGACGGCATGAGCAGCACGATGAAAGTGCACGACGCCCTTTTTGCGGTGGCCGTGTCGGGGCCGGAAAGAGGGCTCCTGAAGCAGTTCATGGCCTGCGTTCCCGGCGCCGAAGTGTGCGGACCAGAGATGACGCCCGATAATAAGACCCTATTCCTGGCGATTCAGCACCCGGGCGAGGGCAGCACATTTGGCGCGCCCAGCACGAGCTGGCCGGGCGAACAGGGGCCGCCTCGGCCGTCCGTCATCGCCATCCGCAAGCGGGACGGGGGCATCATCGGCAGCTAGTAGAGCGTACAATAGAGTAGGGAGGACGGCACGGATGCAAAACGAATCTGCAATGACGCTGAGAGTTGCGCTTTTCACCGACACGCTGGATGAAACCAATGGCGTGGCGAACACCTATCAACGGCTGCGCCGCTACGCCGAAGAGAACGGACTGCGCCTGGACATCTACTGTCCGGCGGTGGACGCCAACGACAGCATCGAAGAGCTGGGCTCCACGCGCATCATACGCTTCCGCCCGCACCTGGCGATTCGCTACTACGAGCACCTCCAGTTCAGCTTCTTTCCCAACCCGCGCATCGAAAAGGTCTTTGATGAGTTCGGGCCTTACGACATCGTTCAGGTGGCGGCGCCGGGCAACCTTGGCCTCGCCGGTCGGGCGCTGGCCAAAAAGCACAAGCTTCCGAGCCTGGGGGTTCACCACACCCAGCTTCAAGACTACGCCGCGGAATTTTTGACCGGCCCCATCGCCGAGACGGCGCGCCAGTTCAGCACGCAGATTTTGAAGGGCTTCTACAGCTCCTTCGACCGCGTGCTCTGCACGACTCCGGCCATGGAGCAGATGCTGAAAGAGACCGGGCTCGCCATGCGCACCAGCCTCTTCAGCCGAGGCGTGGACACGAAAGCGTATTCGCCAAGCCTGCGCACTCGCCCGCGCGGCGGCCGCCCGGTGCGGCTGTTCTATGCCGGACGAATCAGCCCGGAAAAGAATCTGAAGACCCTGATGACCGTGGCCGACCGCCTGCACGCCAACCATGACGTGGAGCTGGTGCTGGCCGGAGACGGGCCCATCAAGGCCGAGCTTGAGCAGGCTTACCCCTGGGCCAAGTTCTTGGGATACCGCAAGGGCGCCGAGCTGGCGGCGGAGTATGCCGACGCCGACATTTTTGTCTTCCCGTCGCTCACCGACACCTTTGGCAACGTGGTGCAGGAGGCTTTGGCCAGCCAAACTCCTGCCGTGGTCATGGACCGCAAGGGCCCGGGTGAGATTGTGCGGCATGGCGAAACGGGCCTCATCGGAGCCACCGAAGAGGAGTTTGAGGCGGCCATTGAATCGTTGGTGATTGACGATTCTCGGCGGCTGGAAATGGGCGAGAATGCCCGAATTTATGCCGAGTCCCGCAACTGGGATCATGTCTTCGACGAACTCTGGAGCACGTATGCCGAAACGATCGCCGAGCATCGAGCGCGTCGAAATCAGGCCCTACCGACCTGAAGACCGCCCGGCCATCGCGGAAATCTGCGTCTCCACGGGCCTGCAGGGGCGGCTGGATGAGTTCTTCTGCGATCGGGAGATCTTTGCCGCGATTTGGCTCGATCCATTCCTGAAGGGCTCGCCCGAGGAGTGCCTCACCGTCGAGCAGGATGGCCGCATCGTCGGATATTTGGTGGCCAGCATGGACGACCGCTTCTATCAGCGGGCGGCGGCGATTTTGTGGCCCTATGTGTTTCGGCTCACCTGGCGGTTTGCCACGGGGCGCTACAACGCTCATGCGCAGAGCCTTCGATTTGCCTGGTGGGCGCTGCTTCGCGCCTGGCGCGAGATTCCGCGCACGCCCAAGGGTTCGGCCTGCTTCCATTTCAACCTCGCGCCGGAAATGCGCGGGGGTCAGCTTGGTCACGAGCTCACCCGTCGGTTCATCGAGCGCGCCCGGGCGCTGCGCCGCCGGTCTTGGCATACGCTGGTGTTTTCGGGCGAGATCGGCCGCCCGCGCCGGTTTTGGCAGACCATGGGCTTCCAGGTCTACAGCAGCCGCACCTGCACCCTGTTTGAGAGCCAGTCTGAGGTGATCTGCGTGGTGAAGGAGCTGGATGAGGGCAACCCCACCGCGATCCTCAAGCCAGGGCGGCGCGGGTCCGTCGCTTGACCCAGCAGACGTGAAGAATGCTCGCCTCCACCGAGATGGCGGCGATGAGCACAAGCGAGACCGAAAGGATCGCCGGCAGGTTGAGCTGGATGCACAAGAAGAGCCCCACGGCCAGAGTTGAGAGTCCCCCGGCGATGGCCCAAAGGCGCGGCGTGGTGGCGTGCATGGCCGTGAGCAGGCCACGCGACAGCGCCATCTGAGCGCTGAAGAACGACATGGGCGCAGAAAGGAGCAGGGCGAACGAGGCGGCTTCGGCCACGCTCGGCTCCACGTTCATGAGCTGAACGAAGATGATTTTGTCGAGCCCAGACAGGGCAAAAACCACCAGCAGGCCGGTGAGCACGGCTCCGGCCGTCAGGCAAAAGCGCCGCAGCTCCGGCTCCCGCGCGGGGCGGCGATAGAGCGCGATGACCACTTCGGGCAGCGCAAACGTGGCCGAGCGGAAGAGCCAGCCGAAGCCGAGCGCCACCTGCCAGGCGGCCATGCTCATCACCGGGTCGGGCAGCCGGGCCAGCGCGAAGGTGACCAGCGGCATGGTGCAGATCATGAGAAACGTGGAGGCCGTGAGGGGCATGTGGAACCGGAAAACCTTGCCCAGAGTGGGCGCAGGCCCGGCCTCGTCGTCCTCCAGCTCCCCGGCCAGCAGCGGAGTCACCACGCGGCGGGAGACGAAGTGGATGAACAGAGTCTCGGAAAAGACCGACGCCAGCAGCGACCACGCGGCCACCTGCAGTCCGCCCATGCCCGGCGCCAGCCACACCAGACCGAAGCCCACAATGGCCACGGCGATGACGCGGATGAGGGTGCCGATGGTGACCGGGCGGGTGTCGCCGTGGCGGATCATGACGCCGTGCAGGAACCTGCGCCAGCCGACCAGAGCGCTCCACAGCGTCATGATCTGCATGGGGATGCGGGTGGCTTCGGCGACATTGGGCTCCAGCTGAAGCACCTGCAGCGTGATGACATCGTAGATCGGCGTGAAGGCCACGAGGCCATGCACCACCGCCACCAGCGCCATCATGATGAGCGCGAATCGGCGCAGCACGCGGTAGGCCTCGGGCGAGCGGGAGAGGGTGGTGCTGGTGGAGAGCAGGTCGATGACCGGGCTCTCGATGAGGATGGAAAGGGCCAGCAGCACCTGCAGGCCTGCGGTGTTGACCGTGCGGCCAGGGAGCTGGCTCAGCACGGCGGTGCTGATGGGGCTCTCCAGGGCCATGAAGATCCACGAGAGGGCCAGCGGCTGCCAGAACCGCAGAATGAAGGCCTGGCTCAGGGGCTGATCAGCAGGTGTTCTTGCTGATCGCTCCCAAGCCACGCTTCGAAGTTACCGCCCTCGCCCGGAGCGGCCCGGTTCTTTTGGCGCCCGGGTCAGCTCAGAGTGGCGGCTTCGGTGGCCAAATATCGGCTCAGCTCATCCACGTGGAACATGTCGTGCGCCAGGATGAGGCTGCAGTATTCGGCCAGGGTGATCTCTTTGCCGCTGAGAATGAGCGTCTTGCGGAAGTCGTCGGGGGTGAGGCCAGTGAGGAATTCGACCGTCATGAGGCGCCGACTCTCGAAGACTTCAGCCTCGTGGAAGGGGTTGGTCTCGGCGTAGGCGTCGCGGCTGCGGGTGGCGGCGTCGACATTTTCGACCGGAGTGCCGGGGTTGCGGACGGCAATGGTGGCTCTTTCCAGCGCGATCTTTTCCATGTCGGCAAAGCTGGCGATGGCCTCGCGGGGGGTGAAGCTCTGTTCCGATTCCCGCTCATCCAGCCGATCGGTGGGGAAGACGCGGAGCATGCGCTCGACGATGCGGGGAGACATGGCGAGCGAAGTCAGAAGACTCTTGTCCATCACTCTCTTTATAGCCCGAAAGACCCGCGCTTCGCCCAACCGTTTTCACGAGGTCTGGCCTGGATTGGCGATATTCCCCGGTGGGGGCCGCCTGGCAATTCTGCGGGGATTCACTCAAGCCCGCAGATCTGCGTGGTGAATTGGCATGCGAAATCTGATCACAGCTCTATAATCCTTTTTGTAATGAGGGGAACAGGCACTCGCTTCTTCTGCGCCGCGCTTGCGGTGTCAATTGGCGCATCGGCTTCGGCGCAGGTCATCTTTATCGATGACTTCTCGACTCCGAACCCAGGCGGAGTAGACAAAGACTTCGGCGTCTCAACCCCCGGCTACACAAGCCCCGCTGATGGAATCGGAGCCGCGCGGACCGTTGGATTTTCGTTCGGAACTACGGAAGCCATCGATCCATTGGGTTCGTATGAAATCTCGAACGGAGCATTTGTCGGCACGGCCTCTGTCGGGGGCAGGGTATTTGTCAACTATGCCAAAGAACCTATTGATTCCTTGTTTCGGTATGCGCCTTCGGGCGATTATTCAGGGCAATACATCAAGGTGGAGCTGGGGGCCGGCAGCCAAGCCGGCGTGCTTGCTTTTACGCAGTCAACATCCCATCGTTTTTACATTAACGGCTCGAACAGATCAGACCCAACTCCAGGATCAAGACGCTCCGTCTACTACAATGTTCCGGCTGTTGACGAGGATACGACGATTCTTCTGGGGCTGGAGCAGGCCTACGGCGGGTCAAGAACCTTTCTTCCCATTGGAGAATTTCTGCCTGAATGGAAAGACACCACCCACATTGAAGGGGAGAACCCTTCTCAAACTGAGATCGGGGTTCGGATCTTCACCAATACGTTCAATTTTAGTCCTGGAATCCGCTACGACGGGCTCGGCCCAACAGGAGGATTTCAGGGGGGGCCTGGGCCGCAGTTCAGCATCCTTGACCCGCAATTGACCTCGGGAACGGTCGTCATCAATTCGATCAGCCTGGACCCAGTCCCCGAGCCCGGCACGATGATCGCCTTCGGCGCTGCCGGAGCGCTCTTCCTGCGGCGGCGAAAGAAGGCTCAGATCGAGGGAAGCAAGCCTACTGGTGAGCAGGACTGATGTCAAAGCTGTTTTTGACGGCCCTGCTCACTGTTGGGTTGGCGACATTTGCAAATGGCCAGGTCATCTTTATCGACGACTTCTCGACACCGAACCCAGGCGGCGCCGGGTTTCGGCTCAACGATTCAGGAGTGGCCGACGGCATCGGCGCTCGCCGAACCGTTTTTTTTGGCGATCGGTCGGGATCTGAATTGGACCCGCTCGGCCATTGGGAGATTTCTGACGGGGCTTTCAAGGGCACAGCATCAGTCGGCAGATCGGTCGGGCTCTCGTACAAGAAGGATCCCATCGATTCCTTCTTTCGGTATGCGCCTTCGGGCGATTATTCAGGCCTCTACTTGAAGGTCACCTTGGGTGCGGGAAGCCAGGCGGGAGTGCTTGCCTTCACGCAAACTACATCAACACAGTCATATCGAGACGGCAGGCGCTTCTCTTCTTCCCCGACGGCGTTGAGCTGGACTCAATATTTCAATCTTCCCGCTGTCGCAGAAGACACCACTTTGCTCTTGGGGCCTGAGCTTCAATATGGTGGAAGCAGGGTTTTTCTGCCTGGCGCCGTGGTTCTGCCTGAGTGGCGCGATACGACGCATACCGAGCATCAGATTGGCAGCCAAATCGGCATTAGTGTAGATCAGGTCACGAGCGGCATTAGCTTTCTGCCGGGCCAGAGCTACGACGGCCTTGGGCCAACAGGCGGATTTCAGGGGGGGCCTGGGCCGCAGTTCAGCATCCTTGACCCGCAATTGACCTCGGGAACGGTCGTCATCAATTCGATCAGCCTGGACCCAGTCCCCGAGCCCGGCACGATGATCGCCCTTGGAGCCGCCGGGGCGCTATTCCTGCGGCGCCGAAAGAAGGCGTAGGAAGGGTGTAAGGAGCCCTAGGCGCGCGCCGCCTTTGGGCTCCGATTCAACGTAGACTGAGGGGATGGAAACCAAGCTCGTCGCCGTCCCCGAATCTCTCCCCGCCAAGGTTTACAACACCGAGTCGGCCGGAATCTCCAAGGCCACCCACGACGCCCACCTGGGCCTCTGGAAGGGCTATGCCAACAAGACGAACGAGATTCGCAAGGCGCTGGCCGAGCTTGAGATCGACCCGGCGGCCGCCAACCAGATTTACAGCCACATCCGCGGGCTCAAAGTGAACTACGCCTTTGCCTATGGCGGCTACATCAACCACAGCGTCTATTTCGACACCATCGGCGGCGAAGGCGGCCCGGCCACCGGCGACATCGCCACGCTCATCAACGAAGCCTACGGCAGCTTTGAGCGGTTTGAGGCCGAGTGGAAGGCCACCGGCATGGCCAGCCGAGGCTGGGCCTATCTGGGCTACGACCACGCCGAGCAGCGCGTGGGCATCTATGCCGGCGACGCTCAGGACACCTATCCGGCCTGGAACCACTCGCTGGTGTTGGCCATGGACGTTTATGAGCACGCCTACTTCCTGGACTTCCAAGCCGCGCGCATGAGGTACATCGAGGCCTATCTCAACGTCATCGACTGGCCCGCCGTCAACGCCCGCCTGCCTCGCTGAGCTCGCCATAACCCGCCGGGCCTGCCCCCCTGCCCAGGGAGGCCGGCCCGGCTTTTTTGCGTCCGGATCACTTTTCGCGAAAATCGAATGAAGAATCCGAGCCTCTTCCTCCCTCTAAAAGTTGGAGAGCATGAAGGACGCCGTGGAGAGCGCGTTTGCCGATCGGCACCGCGAGGCCGTCTATCGGGTCTGCCTGAGGGCGCTCGGCTGCCCGCACGCGGCCGAGGATGCCGCCCAAGAGGCCCTGATTCATGCTCTCAAGGGGCGCGCCGGCTGCACTGGCGATGAATCGGCCTGGG
>JBGSIR010000355.1:0-11180 GCA_041742415.1 Fimbriimonadaceae bacterium
GGCGGCTTCGGCCTCGCTCTGCTCGCGGCTCTTTTCGGCGATGGCGATGGCGCGATCCTGCTCGCCCAGCTCAATCGCCTTGCGCTTCACGATTTCGGCGGCCTCCAGGGTCTGCGCCTTGGCGATCTCCTGCTCGCGCACCATCCGGTCGGCAGCGATGCGGCGCTCGTCCAGCAGCTTCTTCGCTTCGATGTCGGCGGCGTCCACTTCCTGCTGGGCCAAGATGCCGGCGCTTTTTGCGAGCTTTTCTTGTTCGGCCCGCTCCTGAGCGATCATGGCGGCCTGTTCGGCGCGGCGGGTTTCGATCTCGCGCTCGTTTTCCAGCCGGGCATATTCGGCCTCGCGCTTGATCTGGAAGCTGAGCTGCTCGGCCTCCAGGTTCTTGCGCTCCACCTGGATGCGCGTCTCCTGCTCGATGTCGTTGCGGATCTTGCGGCGCGATTCGATCTCCTCGGTGAGCCGCGTGAGGCCCTGGGCGTCGAAGGCGTTTTGGGGGTTGAAGTGCTCCTGGCTGGTCTGGTCCAGGCTGGTGAGCGAGACCGACTCCAGCTCCAGACCGTTTTTCAACAGGTCTTCGCTGACGGTGGTCTGAACGCGCTGGACAAAGTCCATGCGCTTTTCATGCAGCTCCTCCATGCCCATCTCGGCGGCCACCGAGCGCAGGGCGTCGACGAATTTGCCCTCGATCAGCTCCTTCAGGTCCATCGGCTTTTGGGTGCGCTGGCCCAGGGTTTGGGCGGCGTCGGCGATGGCGTCGATGGTCGGCTTCACCCGGACATAGAACTCAGCGGTGACGTCCACCCGCATGCGGTCGCGGGTGATGAGCGCCGCCTCCGCGCTGCGGTGGACCTCCAGCCGCAGGGTGTTCATGTTGATCCAGATGACATCGTGGATCACCGGAAAGACGGCGAGGCCGCCATTCATCACCACCTTCTGCCCGCCCATTCCGGTGCGGACAAACGCCCGCTCCTTCGTGGCCTTGCGATAGAAGGACGAGATAATGAGGCCTATAACAATGAGGACGGCCAGGATGGCGCCAGCGAGGATTCCGATGAAGACGAGGGTTTCTTGAGGCATGGAAATGCGGTTTTAGAGCTGCCGCTCGGCGGGCGCGTCGCCCATCGTGTCCGCGATGAGGTCCCAGTCGTGCGGCATCACGCTGAACCTGCTGCCCTCGCGGAGCACCAGCACCACCTCGTCGCCGACGGCAAAAGCGTCTCCGGCGCGGCGGGGCTGGACAATGACGTAGTGGGTCTGGCCATGCTGGTCTGCGACCTTGGCCTGGCCCGGCTTTTCCACCGAAACGGGGCCGAGGGTGACGGTGGCCAACTGGCCAACCAAGGAATCCGCCGCAATGGCGGTCGAATCGTCGCGCTTGAAGAGCCGGCCGATGGGGCCAGACACCGCCCGCGCCACCGCCAGACCGGCGATGAGCGAAGGCACGAGCGCCAGCCACCAAGGCAGCAGCGGCCACCCCAAGGCCCTGAGCGAAAACTGCAGGATATAGCCCACCGCGCCGACGCCAAAGCACACCACCGCCAGCCAAATGAGCAGAGGAATGCGGCCGGGGCCAATGATGCCGAGAAAGCCGGCTCCCTGGGCGCCGTCTAAATCGAGGTCGAGATCGGCGTCGCCGCCTTCAAGCGCCTCGCCAAGATTGAGGCCGAAAATGGCTCCAACGAGCTGGAAGACCAGAACAAGCGCCAGCACCGCCCACGCCGCTGCGAACGGAACGTTCTGCGGCGCCAACAAGAATTCGAGCATCTCTTTTCTCCCCTCAACATTTTGCACCATGCAGGAGCTGTCAAGAGGCTTCTGTGATCGGATACTTCGCGGCGATTTGCGGGGTTTTGAGGGGTCAGGGCTGGAGGCCTATCGCGTCCCAAGTGTCCTGAACGCTCGCCGCCTCTGCCAGATTAAGGTCATCTCTGAGGCGCAAAACTTGGACATTCCATGCCGACACCTTGGCCTTGCGTCGGCGGCTGAGCAAGAAGGACTGCACCACAAGCTCGAGGACCAAGCCCGGGCGCATTGTCTGTCCAGAGCGCCCGGGGCAGATCAGGAGTTTTCCCCTCTTTCCAGCCGGAGCCGCGCGGTCGGCGCGCGGCCCAGGAGTTGGTTAGCGTTCGAGCTGGCCGCGGATTTCGCCGGACGGGTTGTCCGTGGTGTGGACGTTAACGTAGACGTTGCCGGCTTCGAGCTCAGCCAGAAACTCGGCCCAGGTGTCAACAGTTCCCACAGCAGACATGTCCGCCGAAGTGAAATCCCTTTGGAATCCCGTGCCAGTCGGGGTCCCCAGGTTGAAGAGCACGCCGCCGTTCGCATTGGCGGCGCCCAAATGGAGATGGGCGGCGGTCAGCTTGCCCGGCGTGTTGATGTTGGTGGTGACAGTCACAGCCACAGTCTCGAGGTTGGTTTCAACAGAAACGGTCGCATTGCCATTCTGTCCGGCGTCGGCAACGGGCGGCACTTCATGGCCGGGCCGAAGTGAGGCACTGTAGTTGCGAAAATCGCTGCTGGCGCATTCTGCGCCAGTCAGAGCAAAGGACATGACGGCAGTCATTGCGGTCACGATGAGCAGTTTTTTCATGAGTGAAATCCTTGGGATCTTCATCCCAGGTGGTCCGATCCTACCTTGGCAATGGTTGTTCGAGAAAGAGCAAAAACCGATCAATCGACTGAATCAGGAATCTCATTCTTATTCATAGCATTTATATAAATGTAAGTTTAAGTGTTCGCATTTATTCCGCTCGCCTCAAAGCTCGCCGGACGGTTTGCAAGGAGAGTCGACGCCGACGCAACTTTGGGGGGCTTCGAGCTCCAAGTCACGTCTCAACTATGCCGATGAGAGTCAGAGCTGGAGGCCTATCGCGTCCCAAATGTCCTGAACGCTCGCCGCCTCTGCCAGGTTAAGGTCATCTCTGAGGCGCAAAACTTGGGCATTCCATGCCGACACTTTGGCCTTGCGGCGGCGGCTGGGAGAGAAGGACTCCACCTGAAGCTCGAAGACCAGGCCCGGGCGCACCACCCGGACGGGGCCGAAGCTCTCCAGGGTGTTGGCCCGGACATAGCGGCGCACTGCGTCGATGTCGTCCAGATCCGCCGTGAGGTCCGCCTTGGCGATGGGCACGAGCTCGTCCCCGTGCCGCACCGCAAAGGTGGCTTCGCTCTCGCCCTCCAGCGTGGTGAGCACGGCCCGAATGAGATGTGGTGGAGTGTGGACCACGAAGTGGTCTGCTTCGGCCGACTCGGGGTCTCGGAGCCAGAATGAGGTGTGCCCCCGGCGGCGGGCCTCCAAGGCGAGCACGGCCAGCGGCTGTTCAATCGTCCAATAGTCCACCATTTGGAGGACAGTGTTCGAGAGCGTCGCAATGCGCTGGATGCGCTCCTGCCAGGGCAGTCCCCGCAGGTCTTCGCCACCCCAGGCGAGGACGTCGTGAACGGCAAACCGCGCCGGAGACCGCTTGATCATTGACGGCGCTGGATGGGGCTGATCCAGCCGCCTGCTCAAGTCCTCATAGCTCCCGCCCGCCACAATGTGCCCTTCCAGAAGGCTCCCTTCCGGCAGATCCTGCGCCGCCCGGGCGAGATCGGGAAAGTGGGAGGAAAAGTTCTCCCGCAGCTGAGAGATCAGCGTCATTTCTGCAGACTCCCATCCCAGCAGCGCGAAGCGGCCCCGCAGGCACTGACCAGCGACCCAGCCCGTTGGCTCCGGCGCCTCTTCCTCGTCCCACCCCCAAGGCGTGGAGATCGGAATGGTTCTAACGCCATGCGACAGAAACGCCTGCGCCTTGACCCCATTCCACCATTCGGTGGAGGGAATGATGCAGGGCAGCGAGGCCGCCTCAAACGCCTCCACCGGCGCCCCTGTCGCCTGGCTTGCGGCCTCCAGGGCCTCGCCGCGCGGGATGGGAGAGCGAAATTGGCCACTCACCAACTGGTTGAAAACAAGCCGCTCATCCCCGTTCATTCTCTGCCACGCCTGAAGCAGCGGCTCCTCGCTGTCGGGGCTCACGCGGGCGGCCCAATCCTCCATCGCCTCCTGCAGCGAGGCGATGCGGTCTTCGCTTTCGCAATGGGGCAGGATGCGGGCAGCCGTCTCCGCGGCAGTGGCCAGCTCCTTGGAGGCCTTCACCAGCCAATCGGGCAGGCCGCTGGCCTCCTCCGCCGCCTTCTGCAGCCGACGCGGAGAGATGCGGGCAGGCGGGGGCGGATCTGCCAGCAGGCGCAGAGTCCACGCGGCCTCTGCCGGCTCATAACCCTGCAAGTGAATCTGCAGGGTCATGACGCGATGCTCAGAATCCACCATTTGGCGAAGCAGCCTCACCAGTCTGGCAAAATAGAGCACGTTAGACCTCCAGCTTGAGTTCAAACCCAATCTCGCGCCAGGCTTCCTGAAAGCCAAGCTGGCGGTTGAGGTCGAGCATGGGATTGTTCTCTTCGTTCTCGGTGTTGATGCGCACGATGCCCTCAAGGCGAGCCTGCTCAATGGCCTGGGCCTTGAGCGCCGCCGCGAGGCCTTGGCGCCGATGCTCCCGCCTCACGCCGGTCAGGCCCGTGTGGGCCAACGACCGATCAATGCGGTTTGTTGAAAGCATCGAGATGCCCACCCACTCCTCGCCTTTGCTGGCGATGATCCAAGTGGGATGGTCCACGATATTGATCTGCTCGAAGCGAAGAAAGTCTTCAAATGGGGGTTCAGGCATTTCATAGGGCATGGGAATGTCCTTGTCCAGTTCCATGATTAGATGGTAGAGCTTCTCAAAAGAGCCCTTCTCATTCTCCGCCATGTGGTCAGCAAGGGGCCGCAGAACATAGCCTGATTTCACCACTTGGTGAATACGATCTTCCCACTGCGCCGCCTCAAACTCCTGCGGGTTCAAAACGCTGTAGGACTGCTCCTGTGTGCGCTTCCAGCCAGCCCGATCATACGCCTCCAGGATGGCGGGGTGAATTGACAGCGGCCAAGCCCGCACCGCCGCCCCCTTCAGCTCGCGGCACTTGGCTTCCCCAAAGGCCACCAGCTGGTCGATCAACTTCAGGTCGCCCAGGTCTGCCACCAAAAGGTTGAAAAAGTATTGACCCGGCCCGCCTGTCCAAGGGCCAGATACGACCATTGATGCGCCGCCCGGGTGCAGAAAGCGAAGGATGACGTCCTGCGGGCTGGAGGCGTCATCCGCCTCCCGCAGCAGCTTTATGCTTGTGGGGTCATGCCCAAACAGGCGGGCGCGCATGTCGATATAGGCCTGCATCTGCAGGTCTGTGACGGCCAATTCGGCCGCTAAAGCAGGTTGAAAACTCATGGTTTGGAGTGCCCCAAAATGGGGGCGCGGTCAAAAAAAGTGATGCTGAAGCGGGCGCCAGAGCGCATCCGCCAATCTCATCCGCGTCCAAATGCGCGGGCCTGCAGGATCATTTTTTGCAATTCATCCGCCTCCGTGTTGCTGAGAGTTTGACGCAAGCCGCGCCAGTGGATGAGCGTCCAGGCCCAGAGATTCGCGCAAAAAGCGGGCCAGAGGCTCCTCATAGCCATGCGTGCAATAAACCCGCTCGGCGCCCGTTGCCTTCACCGCCTGAAGCAGCCCCGGCCAATCGGCATGGTCGCTCAAGGCAAACCCGGCTCCCTGCCGACGGCGGCTTCCCGATTCCAGCGCCATCCAGCCCGAAACCCAGGCTCCCGCCCACGGTCCACGTCGGGCCAGCCAATCCGAAAGCATCGAGCTAGGCGGCGAAATCACGATTCCAGGGCCAGGCGGCGCATCAGCAATGGAGACCAACTCCGGCAGGTCCGCCCCCGCTTCGGCGCATGCCCGGTTCATTTCGATCACCGCCGGGTGCGCCCAGATGGGCATCCATATCCCGGCGAGGCCGGCCAGCAGCCGCTGAGCCTTCCCCAAAGAATAGGCATAGAGCACCGAGTCGACGCCAGAGCCGTGATTGTGGGCGAGCCACGAAACCATCTCACTCACCACCTCGTGCTCGGGCCGCCAGCGGTAGACCGGCATGGCAAACGTGGCTTCGGTGATGAAGGTGTGGCAGGCCACCGGCTCGAAGCCTTCGGCCACGGGGTCGGCCTCAACTTTGTAGTCGCCCGAAGCCACCCAAACCTCTCCGCCAACCTCCACCCGCACCTGCGCTGAGCCCAAAATGTGCCCTGCAGGATGAAGCGAAACTCGGGCGCCACCGAGGGTGCGAGAGTGGCCAAACGGCAGGCTGTCCGCAGAGATCTTCTGCCCCAGCCGGGCGCGGAGCAGCGGTTCGCAGGTCTCCGAACAAAGATAGGAGCCCATGCCGCGCCGGGCGTGGTCGGAGTGCGCGTGGGTGATGACAGCCCGCTCTACGGTGCGGTGCGGGTCGATGTAGAAGTCTCCGGCCGGACAGTAAAGCCCCGCCGGCCGGAGCTCCAGAACGGGCATCAGAGCTTGACGAGCTGGCCGCGGATTTCGCCGGTGGAGTGCTGGCGGGTTTCCACGTTCACGTAAACCTGTCCGGCGCGCAGAACAGACCAGAACTGCGTGAAGGTGGTGATGCTGCCCTGCGGCGTGAACTCAGCTTCCGTCAGGGTCAACGACCACTGGCCGCGCTCAACCGGCGGCGAAACGTTAAAGTAGACGCCTCCCGTCTGCCCGGCAGAGCCGGCATTCAGAGTGACTCTCGTGACGTCGGCAGGATCAATCGCGTGATTGATGGTCACTGAAATTTCATTGAGCTGCGGAGCCAAAACAGCGGTGGCCGTGCCTGCCGTTCCAGTCGAGGTGGGCGGAACCGCCTCAAGGCCGGTCAAATTGGCCCGGAAGTTGTCGACCGAGACCGAAGCGGTCGATTCACAGGAGGCGCCCATGCTGGCTAGGACAGCGATGGCAACGGCGCTGGCGGCGATTGTTTTTTTCATGCGAAAAGCTCCCCCACCATTCCTTCGATGGGCATGCCCGGGGATTATACGGGCAATGGGAGCTTCGGCGCCGGGCTCCCGCCGGCGCCGAAAGATTTTTTTCAGGAGCCGACGACTTGTCCGCGAAGCTGCCCGCCAGGGTTCGCAGCGGTGTGAATGTTCACATAAATATTTCCTGCTTCCAGCGCATCCAGGAACTGCTGCCAGGTGGTGATTCCGCCGTTGCCCGTGAGGCCGGTGGCATCGAAGTCTCTGAGGAACGAAGCTGCGCCATCGGGCGTCAGGTTCACGACAACCGGGCAATTCGCGCCAGCAGCCGCGACGTGCAGGTGGGCGCCCGTCACATCTCCATCCGGAATCGTCGTGAAAACGTTGACCCGCCCACGGTCCTCGGAGGTGTGAAGCTCGACTTGGAAGGTGCCGCTGGTTGAGGTCTCCACGGGCGGAACTTCATTCGAGCCGCTCAGAGCGCCGGAAGAGAAGGTGTCGAATTCGCTGGACGAGCAGAACGATCCGGAAAGGGCGAACAAGGCCGTGCCTGCCGCCAGAACGGTGAGGAATTTCTTCATTGATGAATCCTGGCGAAGCGGCGGACCGTCTCGCCGCATCCACCCTACCCGCTTAGCCTTTCAAAATATCAATTCGTTTTTCAACGTTTTTCAATTCGGCATGCCCGAGAATTGGCTCTACGCGGCGCCGCTTGCTTCAAACCGATCAGGAGTCCACGCTCGCCGCATTAGAAGTCACCGCCCTCATTTTGGGCTCAAGCCGGCTTTCAGCTTCGTTGGTGGCCATGGCCGCATCGCCTCGCAGTTGTCCAATTGAATAAAGCCGCTTAGCCGCCCATGAGACTTGGCGACAGGCCGTCTGACTCGCTAAGGCCAGCGAGGACGCTCTGCAAATCTGATTGTCTGAGCCGCAGATCAAGCGGTGTGGGCGCCAAGAGCGTTCGGCGCCCAATTCGCTCTTTAGGAGATGCCGGGAAGCTGGCCGCGAACTTCGCCCGAAGGGTGAGTGTTCGTGTGGACGTTCACATAGATCTGGCCCAAAGTCAGAGCGTCCAAGAATTGATCCCAAGTGATGATGCCGCCATAGCCGGTGAAATCTGAGGCGGTGAATTTCTTCACCAGCGAAGATGCTCCGCCAGGCATCAAGTCAAGAATAACTGGCCCGTTTGCGCCCATGATTCCAACGTGAAGATGAGCCCCCACAACCTGTCCGTCAGGAATGTTGGTGAAGATGTCCACGCTTCCCTCGTCCTTGCTTTTGTGAAGCTCAAGGCGGAACGTGCCCGAATGCGCAGTGGCCACCGGGGGAACTTCGTTTGCGCCGCTCAAGGAGCCTGCTGCGTAGGTGTCGAAATCTCCGCCTGAGCCAGAGCAAAACGCGCCACTCAAAGCAAAGATACAGAAGGCTGCCGCAGCAAGCGAATAGATTTTCTTCAAAATTCGGTCCTGAGAGCTTTGAATCAAAACTCTCGAATTGACTCTACCGAATTGAAGGAAGCCTCAAGAACCCTCTTCACACAGGAATGGCATATGAAAAGCGCATTCTGCCCTAAGAATGTTTCCACTGCGCCTTAAGGTCGCTGTCCAGAAAAGAGGCTTTGAGCCTTATCCCAAACCAAGGAGCCAATGCGGCGCCCACCCTTGCGGCCATAAAGGTCGCCATCTTCAAAGTGGATTCCTCCCCAGCGGCGGCTCATGCCAGCTTCGTCGGCGGCGGCCGAAAAGGTGGGCCAGCTCAAGGTGACTTCCTGCGCGGGAGCGACGCCGGGCTCTACGCGGAGCCCGCCCGCCGGAACCACGACCTTGCCGCCAAAGCTGTCGCTTCCCGTAAATCGCTTCAAAATTTCGGCTCCCGCCGCGCTGAAGGTGCTGTGGCCGCTGGTGTATTCGGCAAAGGGCGGAGTGATGAAGTTGGCAGGCTGATAGGGAATCCAATCTTCGCCCCGCACCATGCCAAAGCCCTTGCCCGGGCCAAGCCAGCCAGGAATCATCTGGCCTTTCTTGAGGTAGCGAATGGCGGACATGGGCCGAATGTAGTCGTAATAGCGCTTCGCATCCCAGCAGCAAATGGCCGCGTCGTGCATGGCATTTCCGATCAAAAAGAAGAGCTTCACGTCTTCGTCAACCGTATGGCGGTCGCGGCGGCTGATCTGCTGGCCAAAGAGCGCCCAGTGGCCCGGAGGCAGCACCGAAGACGGGCCGTCGGCCCAATATTCGGCAATCACCTTCTGCTTTTCGGTGAGGTTCGCCGTCAGGCTGATGATCTCCTCCGCCTGCGCCGTGTATTTCTGCGAAGGATAGAAGGCCGGCGCAGGCGGGCGCTCGGCGGGAACATCTTGGATGGCGAAAGGCTTCACGCGGCCCCAGTGCGGGGCGATAAAGTCGCGGACCACGGTGGAGCCATCGGGCATCACAAAAGGATAGGGCTGCCAATGATTGGGGTCAATCATTTTGTCCACCGTGTTCACCGGGCGATAGCCGGTGGGGTCGGCGTAGTTCTGATCCTGGTTCGAGCCGTCCTGCCGAAAGGCTTCGATGACCCGCCGGGCGGCGGCGCGGCCAATCTGGCTCGGGTTGCTGTTGGCGCCCGGGGTCAGCCCGTGCAGGCTCATGAAGCTGTAGACCTGCGCCTGCCGCTGGGGATAGACGCTGATGATGGCTTCGCTGGCGGCATAGCTGATGGCGATGCGTTTGGCGGCTTCGTCGTTGTCCAGGGGAACCGCTTTGGAGCCATAGACCGGAACGGCCTTGTCGTCATAGGCGGTCCAGGCGTCATACATGGCCGTGTGGACCAAGGCCATGAACCGAGCCGCGATGGGCGGGCCGGGCTTCTCTTCGGTGATGGCCAGAAGCACCTGCTCATTCCACTGCCCCGCCAGACTCAGCTCCTCGGTCTGCTGGGCAGGCAAAGACGCCCCCGGCGAACACGAGGCGCAAAGCGCGGCGGCAAAGAGAATGACAGGCACGGACTCTCGCTTCATCTTGGACCCTATGCAGGGTCAGATCGCAAGAGTTGGGCCAAAACCGCTGATCTGGCTTATGATTTCGCTGTCCAGAGCCAATTCGTCACGCCGCGCGGGTAGTACTTGCTGCCTTCGGCCTGGCCGTTCACGATCTGGTCGCTGAAGCACCAATAGCCATTCACCGGCCCCTCACTGATCCATCGCCAATGCGCCTCGTCGTCTTCGGGCAGAGTCTGAGTGCCCCAGAGCGTTTCGGCGGTCCACTGGCACAGGAAGATCTTGCTGAGCCACGAGTTTGCGCTGGAGCTGCTCAGCTTCCAGCCGCCATCGGGGAACCGGCAGACGCCGCTGGCCAGCACCGCCTCCAGGTGGCCGCGCAGCGCCTGGGCAAGCTCGGTCACGGAGCCCGTCATCTCGATTTCGGCATAAGCCAGATAGGCAAGCCCTTCGATGGCGGGGATGATGCGGGCCTCCACGCCTTCAAACAGCACGGCGGGAAGGGTTCCCTGAGCGTCGAAGTTGGCCAGCAGAGTCTTGGCGGTGCGCTCGGCAAATGCGGGCAGTCGAGCGTCCTCGGGAAGGAACGCCCGCTGGGTGAGCAGGGCAGCCGCCGCCGCCTTCACGCCGATGTAGGCGTTGTTGCGGGCCTGGCCCAGCGAAGGGTCAATCGAGTCGTAGGTGGTGATCTCGGAGCCGCCTTCGCACCGGCTGGAGTCGCCGCCGATGAGCCCGGTGCGCTGGCCAGAGTCGGGGTGGTCGCGGTTCTCCAGGCTCTCGACGCACTCCTCCATCACGCCTTGCCACTGCTCGATGAACTCCTTGTCCTCGGGGCAGCGCAGGGCGTAGAGCGAAGAGCAGATCATGAAGTTGAGGAGCTGCTCGGCGGTCATGTAGCTGAAGCATCCGGTGAGGCCCGCCAACTCGTAGCTCGACCAGCCGGGCCGCGAAAACTGGTTGCCCACCCCCATGTCGTGGGTAAAGCTCACGCCCCCCGCCCCGGTTTCGCCGCTCGGCAGGCGCACTTCGTCGCGGTAGCTGTAGCGGTCCTTGAAGAGCTGCAGGATGTTCTTGACCGCCCACGGGCACTTGTCCATCTCATAGAAGAGATGGTCGATGGCGAGGTCGAAGGTGTTCATCATCCGGTACTCGCCTTCATTCACCACCCACACCGGCTCGCCTTCTTTGTCCATGAGCAGCTCAGTGGAGCCCGCGTAGGATCGGCGGGCGGCGGCGGTCAGAAGCTGCCGATCCTCCGAAAGCCCGCTGGCGCGCAGCTCCTCGTCCTCGGCCTGAGCGGCGGCGCGGATGGAGTCGGCG
>JBGSIR010000356.1:0-1579 GCA_041742415.1 Fimbriimonadaceae bacterium
GCTCCCAGGCGCCCTCGGCCCAGCCCCGGCCTCGCCAGCCCTCCATGCGCTCCAGCATCCACTCGCGCAGCTTTTGGTCGTCGCGCCAGATGCGGTCGAGCTTGTGGCTGGCGTTGGCGCCGTGCACGCGGTAGTGGGTCAGCCGCTCATCCACAAAGCCCACGCGGCTCACATCGGCCAGGCGCAGCCACATCTCCCAGTCTCCGCTCCCGAAATAGGCTTCGTTGAAGCCGCCATGCTCATCGGCCAGGGACCGGCGAAAGAGCGCGGCGCTGGCGATGATCTTGTTGGCATAGATCAGCGCCTCCAGCACGTCGCCCTCTTCGGTGCGCGGAAAGGCGAAGCCCAGCGGCTCGCCTTCGAAGAATTCGCCGGCGCCGTTGATGAACCGGCCGTTGGTGTGGCAAAGGCCGACTTCGGGGCGGGCGTCCATCAGGGCGACCTGGCGGGCCAGCTTTTCGGGCTCCCAGAGGTCGTCGTCGTTCAGCACCGCCACAAACTCGCCCGTGGCCCGGCGCAGGCCTTCGTTGAGCGTGCCGTAGGTGCCGAGGTTCTGCTCGTTGAAGACGCACGTGAGGCGGGGCTCGGCCTGCTCGGCCAGCCATTCCCGGGTGCCGTCGGTGCTGCCGTCGTCCAGCGCGATCACCTCATAGTCGGCGAAGGTTTGATCCCACACCGCCTGCAGGCAGGGCTTGAGGTAGAGCAGGTGGTTGTAGCAGGTGAGCAGGATGGAGACGCGGGGCATGGGGGCTTAGCTCCGCTGGACTTCCAGCCGCCAGTTCACGAGGTCGAGCGCCGGATCGGCGGCGTCGCCGGAGGGCTCCAGCGAGCCTTCGGTGGTGTTGGTGTAGATGCGCGAGACCTGGGGGTTGATGGTGAGCCAGCGGTTGACTTCGCTGGGGATCTGCCCATTGCCGAGGCCATCCCAGATGCGGCCGCTGCCCGAGATGTTCGTGTTGTTCATGGTGAGAAAATTCACCTGAACGCTCTGAATTTGGTCGGGGGGAATGTTGGCGCCGGTGGAGTCTTGGATGGGAATCTGCGAGAGGTCAATCTCAAAGGCCAGCCTGCGCGAACCGCCCAGAGCCGAAGACGAGGCGAGCGGCGTGCCGACCTGCACCCAGGAGTCCAGACTGGCATCCAGGAAGCGGAAGACCTGATACTCCGAGGCGGCGAGGGGGTTCCAGAGGACGTAGTGGGTGGCGTTGCCCGCCACAAATCCGTTGCCGCCCGGGATGACCACGGGAACGGGGCCGTCGGTGGTCGGCGAGGCATCGGTGCTCAGGCGGAAGGCGGCGAGATAGACATAGGGCAGGCCCGAGCTGCCGGGCTCGGCGCCGGTGCGCACGTTGGCGTCCATCTCCATCTCGATGATGAGACGGTGGGTGCCGGTCTGGCCGGGGTTGTCGGGAAACCGCGCACAGCCGGCCGCCGCCAGCACGATTCCCAAAGCCGCCAGCCGCTTCATTCCGGCGGCGCCACCCAAAAGAGGATGCGGTGGCAGTTTTCGCAGGGGACCACCTCGTCTCGCCCCACGGCTTCGCGGGTGCGCTCGGGCACGGGGATGCCGCATTCGGTG
>JBGSIR010000357.1:0-23549 GCA_041742415.1 Fimbriimonadaceae bacterium
CAGGAAGCAGCTCAATCGCTGGGGGATGGTCTTCCTGTTCGTGTTCTTGCCGATCGCTTTGATCAGCATCTACATGGTGCTGAACTTTGCCAAGGGCGCTGGTGAGAAGGCCACCGAAGCGGTTTTGCCCGTGCTACTTCACCCGTGGACTTGGGGGGCTTCGGCACTACTAGGGGGCATTGCCTGCATGCTTTTCGGCTTCGCTGCTCGATCCCGAGGCAGGACGGCGCTGGCCTGGAGCAACATTTTGGCAGGCAGTGCTTTCTGCATTGGTGGCCCCGTTCTACTTGCCCTCACGACTCCACCGTGGCTGGAGCCACCGGCATCGAATGAGTCGATTCATGCGAGCGACGGCTCGTTTGATCATGTCCAGCCGGCATCTGACCTCGCGAACTATTCCGAAATGGCTCTTCAGGACACCCTTTCGTTTGATGCCTGGGCGGACGAGGTCGGCTATGAATCCGGGATGATGGCCTGCCGACAAAGCCTGCGGCTCTTGGAATGCCGCTGGGTGACTAATGACGTAATCAACATTTGGGGAAATGCGTGGAGCGCCTCGGGAGAGATTACAGCGCGCTGGAGTGAAGATTCATTTACGACGCGCCCATTCCGAACTCACCTCGTTCGCCTCCCTTCTGGCGAGACGAGGATTGTTTCTCTTCTGGTGGGCCACGAAGCGAACGACCCTGAACTGTGGCAAGCCGCCAATCGAGAGATGGAGAAGCTCGTTCCTCGGCCAAGCCCACGGTAGCGCTAGCCTGCCTATGGCTCAGCTAAAATGAAGGCGTGGACTTCGATGGACAAGGAAGAGCCCTCGGCAAGCTGAGGACCAAGGAGCAGGTCGAGTACGAGAACGAGCTGGCACTTCGCCTGTTCGATGGCAACCCGACGGCCTCGGATGCCCGGGCGCTCGGCGCCACGGTCAAGCGCCTCGGTCTTTCTCCAGCTGCGGTCGGGCAGTCACACATCCGGTTCTGCGAGTCGCTTGTCATTCAGGTGGTTGATGATGGATGGGTGACAGAGGCTGAGATGTCAAAGGTCAAAGGGGCCATGAAATGGCTTGGGGTGCAACCGAACGATCTGGATCCTGCCATTCGAAGTGAACTTGATCGATTCGATGCGCTCCGGCGGATTTGTGCCGGAGAACTACCCATCATCTCGGAGCCCCAGCTCATCGCCCGGAAGGATGAGACTGTGCACTTTGAGTGCTTTGCAGGAGTGATTGAGAACGTTCGAGTGAAACTCGGATATCAAGGGCAAAGCCAAGGGTTCAGCATCCGTCTCGCGAAGGGCCTCTCATATCGAGTCGGACAATCTCAAGGCCAGCTTCAATCGGAGCAGCAGATGCTGCCAGTGGACGATGGGACCCTTTCCCTGACTGACCGAAGGGTCGTCTACGCCGGGGTTGAGCGGTCATTTGTCTGCCCGTGGGCAAAAGTAATCTCGGTCGAGGAATCCGATGGGAACATGGTCATTGTCTCTGAGAAGCAACAAAAGCCGCTCGTGCTGGCAATGCTCCCAGACCGCCTCGTCTTTGCGATAACGATTGCTCTGTACTTTGTCTCGAACCAAGACTAGCTTGAAGATGCTCGCCTCGAGGCCCGCCTCTAGCCAGCCGTCGGGTCGCCGGATTCAGGGGGCGCGGCGGGGCTGGGGTCGGACCCAGCCAGTTGGCGTCACGGAATGATCTGCTCGTACTCGGCGTGGGTGCCGATCCAAAACCAAGAGATTTCGTCGCCCTCTCGATCGCCCAGTGCTCGGTACTTATCGGTCACTCGGATGGACCACATGTCTTTAGCGCCCTTTACCGGCTTAAAATTTGCGGAGGAGTTTCCAGTATTAAGCTGCCAGTCCCTATAAGCCTTCTTAGCTTTCTCTTGAACGTTCATTGGGAGGCTGTTGAAAGCCTCCCAAAACTCCTCCGTACAGGTTGAGATCATTCGGGAAAGCGGCGGAGTTTCCCTTCATGGCGAAGCCGGCGGGCTTCGGCGGCCAGCTCGAACACCGATCTTTCGGTTCCCATGAGCCCAGAGATAGGCTCATCTTCCTCGGCATCAAACTCGATGTTCCATTCACCTTGACTCTTGACATCAACCTGGACGCCAGAGAGCACGATGATACGAGCCTGCTGGGGCGGGGCCTGTTCAAGCGCGGAGTGATTGGTCGGGCGTCCATCGTCGCCCAAGACGTTGTACGGCAGTGGTTGCATCTGGATCATTTTTGGTCGTTTTCCGTTTGAAGTAAAGGCGAGAGAATCTTGAACGGCACATCTTCGAAATGCTGTCCATCCACGAGAATCTTGAAGGCGTGGTCACCAGGCACCTGAAAGTGAGCGCCAGAGACCGGCAGAATGATCGGAATGTTGATCGAGTGCCCCTTGGGCAACTGCTCATACAGCTCCTTGGGGAAAAGGATTTCGATCTGAGGCCCAGGGCTTGACTGCCCATCTGGTCCCCAAAGCAGAACCTGCATCAAGAACTTCTTCCCGACCTCGCTAGGATCAAGCTGGATGTCCAGGACAAGCGTCCCGTGCCCCAAGGTGCCTGGCGCAGCCTTGGGCCGGATGATGTTGAACAAGCCGAGAATGTTCAGCTTGTCTTCGGAGGACACATTCGCTGCGTCTGCCAGCCTAGCAAGAGTGATTCTCATTTCTTAGGGTGCATCATTGCACACCTTGTCAAGATAGACGCCCGTCTGATAGCACCGGTTCACTCCTCCGGCATCAGGGGGATGTCGAGGCGGCGAAGGCCGCTGGCGACGAACCGGTGCAGCTCGTCGCCGTGGGTGGCGCGGTAGAGGCCGATGAGGATGCCCCAGTGCCGCCAGCCCTCTTCGATCGGGATCGGCTCGACCGAGGGGTTCCAGGAGACGCCCATCCAGCCGCCCGTTTCCCACTTCATCTCCTTGCAGAGCACTTCGGTGGGCGAGGCCTGGATGGCGCTGACGCGGCCCGGGCGGGGCTTGTCGGAGAGCTCGAAGACAAGGGTGTCCCCGGGGCGGAGGTAGGGCATCATGGACTCGCCGTCCAGGTGCATGGCGCCGATCTTGTGGCTGCCCTCGTCGCCGCTGATGAAGTGGCTGGGGATGTAGACGTGGTCCTCCCAATCTTCTGATTCGCCTCGACCGCCGAGGGCAGTGCCGATGACCGGCACCTGGGTGAGGCGGGCGCGCTGGACCGACTTGAGGCCGGCGGCCTTAGCGCGAGCGGCTTGGAGATCCTCGAGCCCGAGCAGGTAGTCCTCGGTGACCTGAAGCACCTTGGCTAGTTGGCGGCGCAATTCAGGGGGCGGCTGGGTTGGCCCGCGCTCATAGTTGCTGAGCCTCTGGTTGGTGATCCCGACAGCCCTGGCGACCCAAGCCATCGTTGGCTGAGGCACCAAGGTCTCTCTCGCCATCCTGTAGAAGGAGTCGCCCACATCCGTGATTATCATCACCGCCATGGGCCTAGTATTGACTTTTATAAAAAGCACCGTGCACAATGGTCGCAGATGGCCAAGCCCGGCATCCCCGCATTTGACCTGGAGTCTCACCGCAGGCTCCACCGCCTGCGTTCGAGCGGCAACACGCCGCTTCAGCTTGCGGTGCAGTTTGAGGTGAGCCTGCCGACCATCGCCCGATACCTGGCGATTGAGCCAGGCTCCGCCGACGCGCCGTACATGCGGCCGGAGTCGGCCTCGAAAAATGAGAAAGGGCTCGCCACCACAGCAGAGCCCCAGATCGCAACCAGATTGGTCACGAACACGAGCCATCAGTCTGGCGCATCCGCGACGGGGAGCGCAACCCCATCCCAGACCCCATGAGCGAAAAACCCGCATCCGAACTCGAACTCGTTCACTCGGCTGGCCAACAGCCTGCCCAAGCCCAGCCGCAGACCGGCGTCATTCACTTCAACTCCGAGCAGGTCCAGCTCATCAAGGATACGATCTGCATTGGATCTCCCGATAGCGAGCTGTCGCTCTTCCTTCAGGTCTGCAAGCGGACCGGCCTTGATCCTTTCAGCCGCCAAATCCACGCAGTCAAGCGCTGGAACTCCACTCTGAAGCGCGAGGCGATGACCATCCAGGTCTCCATCGATGGCATGCGGCTCCAAGCGCAGCGCACTGGGCTCTACCGGGGCCGGAAGGGGCCCCAGTGGTGTGGACCAGACGGCGTCTGGCGCGATGTGTGGCTAGAAGCGGTTCCACCTTCCGCCGCCAGAGTGGGAGTCCTGCGAGCTGACTGTGACGAGCCAATCTGGGCCGTGGCGACCTGGACCTCGATGGTCCAGACCAAGCAGGACGGAACGCCGACGGCCACCTGGGCAAAGATGCCCGACATCATGCTCGCCAAGTGCGCTGAGACGCAGGCTCTTCGCGCCGCCTTTCCTGCCGAGCTTTCCGGTCTGTACGGCACGGAGGAATCTGGCCCGATGGCCCCGGCCATTGCCAAAGCCCCACGATCCGACATGGAGCAGGCCGCTGACTACCTGCGCGACTGCGGGATGGGCAAAGCCGAGCGCGACCAAATTGCGGCCGCATGCGACGACGGCGAGCACTGGAGCAGCCGGGTCCTCGCGGCGAAGGCGGCCGGTCTTAGAACTCTTCACGGGATGATCACCGGCGAGCTGGACATCATGGACAACGAGCCAAGCGAGACGCCTGCTCCGGCCATTGAACAGGCCCAAGCGTCAGAGCCCGAGCCCGCTGCTGAACCTGCCGCTCCCTCCGAGCCTGATCCCTTTGGCATTCCGATGACCAAGGACCAGCAGAACCTGGCCCACCTGGCCTGCCGCCGGAAGGGTTGGTCTCTGGACGAGGTGATTGAGCATGCCCAGAACGAGGGAGTCGTGGACCATGACGGTCTGCGCCAATACATCGAAGGGCTCCAGAACCTGGCCGGAGGCGGGCAGTGAACGCCATCCTGCAGCTCGCTCCCGGCGAGATCGTCGAGAGCACGACCAATCCCCGGCGCACGTTCGGGGAGGAGGCCCTTCAGGAGATGGCCGAGAGCCTGCGGGCGCACGGCATGCTCCAGCCCATCACGGTTCGCCCGGTCGGCGACACCTATGAGCTGGTCTGCGGCGCCCGCCGTCTCCGAGCAGCAAAGCTGGCGGAGATGGACGTGGTGCCAGTGATCGTTCGCGAGCTGGACGACCAGCAGGCCCTGGAGGTCCAGCTCGTCGAGAACTGCCAGCGGCAGGACGTGCATCCCCTGGAGGAGGCTGAGGCCATCCACTCGATGCTTCAGGCTGGCCTCTACGATTCGCCCGAGCGGATCGCTGAGCGAATTGGCCGAGCGGTGAGCTATGTTCGCCGCCGGCTTCGCCTGATGGACCTTCAGCCCGAGGTTCGGCGAATGCTGGCCAGCGGCGAGATCACGCTCGGCTGGGCGGAGGCCGTGGGCACGGCTCCGGCCGAGGTCCAGAACCAGGCGGTCGCCGCCTTCCGAGAGGCGCACGGGCCGCATTCCGCCGCGGCGATTCGCGCTTGGCTCTTGAACCGGCAAGGTCGGCCACTCAGCAGGGCCATTTGGGGGCTCGCCGACACCGACCTCCTTCCGCAGGCGGGCGCCTGCATCGGATGCCCGCACAACACTCGGTCTCAGCCGGGCCTGTGGGATCGAGAGGACGGCGAGCTCGGCTACTGCACGAAGGTGAGCTGCTTCGAGGAGAAAGCGGCCGCACACAAAGCGGCAGTCTTGGCCCCTCTGAGCCATCTTCCGGAGCGGCCTGAGGATCGGTGGACCAACTTCGACACGGCCAAGGAAGGCGACGAAGGCGCGGAGGCCTATGTTTACTACTCGGCTTGGAATGGCGAGGTGCAGGTCGAATATCTCAAGCCGAGGGGCAAGACGGCCACCGACGCTTCCCGCAAGGCCTTCCTGAGGGCAATCCGGGCGGAGAACATCGCCCGCCGCGCGATTCTTGATGCCTGCATCGAGCAGCTCGAAACGATGACCTGCCACGACTGCCCGCCATCGTGGGAGATCTCCTCCTCCGCGCTGCCGGCCATCGCAAAGCTGGTCCAGCCGACCGGCTACTCGACGGACCGAGCGCGGCATCCTGGCCTCGACGAGGTGCCCAAGCTCATGGAGTCGGGCGGAGACGGCTCCCTGGTGCGAGAGTGCATGGCTTTGATCCTTCTGGGATCGGCGGACGAGATCCACGTGCCCGAGAGCTGCCAGCCCGACGGGTTCGATGAGCATGCGCCCTTCTTGATGAAGATGGCCGAGGTCCTCCAGGTCGACGTTGAGCTGATCCGCCAGGAAGCCACAGAAGCGGCCGCTCCCAAGCGAAAGGGCAACAAGGAGGCCGCGAGGTGAGACAGCCATCTGCTCCCTACACATCAGAGGAGCAGGTCCAGCGCACGATCATCGAGGGCATGCAGTGGATGCCTGGGGTGACGGTGCTTCAGACCAGCCACCGGGCGAGCTCGACTCGCACCTGCACGAAGTGCCGCACGAAGAACACGATCCAGCAGGCCTGCGTGGCCTGCGGATCCTTTCTGCCCTCCGGCCACGGGTACGGGGCCACCAAAGGGGTTCCTGACCTCCTGGTGACCCGCGACTCCTGGCCGGTCGGCTTCTGGGTCGGCCTCGAGGTCAAGGGCCCGAAGACACCACTCAGCCCCGAGCAGGCCGCTCTTCTCGAGAAGGGCCGGATCTATGTGGTCCGGTCATGGGAAGACGCGGCGGCCGCTCTAGCCCGAGCTCAGCGCGCCATGGAGGCCTTGAATGGCTAAGAAGGAAGACGAACTCCACTACATGCCGCTCGTCCAGTCGCACTGGTTGATGGCCACCCTGCCGCTCACCCTGGATGCCAGGGGCGCCCTGATCACCCTGGTCTGCCTCCAATGGCAGGCTGGGGTCCTGCCCTCCGATCCAGCCGCCTTGGCCCGCAGCTGCAGCACGAGTGGCCGGGCCTGGGCGGCGATCTGGAAGCAGATCCAGCCGATGCTCACCGAGGTCGAAGGTGGTCTGGTCTACAAACCGATCGCTGAATCGAGAGAGAACCAACTGGCTAAGGTAAAGGCCAACCGAGAGAACGGAAAACTGGGTGGTCGGCCTAAGCAAGATGCAACCGACCGGGTAACCGAGATCGAACCAGATGGGGAATCCTACACCGAACCCAATCAAAACCATTCGGTTTCTGCTGGGTTAACCGATGGGGTAACCGATGGGGTAACCGAGACCGAACCCATATTAGAGTTAGAGTTAAAACCACCTATCGGTGGTTCTGAGGAGGAGGATGCGCATGCGCTGGCGTCCACGCCCCGAGAGCTGAGGGTGGCGGCGAACTGCCAGCACATCCTCCGAGAGGTTCCCGGCATTGGCCGATGCAATCCCGGGAAACCGGAGCGGATCGTCGAGGCCTTCCGAAGCCAGCCGGACCTGCCCATCGAACGTTGGAACCAGGCCGCGATGGCCGCTCGGGACATCCTCTGCGGCTTCTCGATTCTCGGCGAGAACAGCGTCGAAAACCGAACCGCAGAGTGGGGGCTCCGGCAGGTTCTCCGCCAAGTGGTGAACCAGATGCAGGGCCCTCCGGCTCCGCCCCACCGGAACCTTCCTGCCCAGCGTGAAACCGCCGAGGAGGCTCTGGCTCGCCGGATGCACAACTCAGGCCAGGCCGCCGCAGGAGGCTCTTGATGAGCGCTGAGTGGTGGCAGCCTCTGCGCCGCGATCACGCCCCGCTCTGGGCTGCTGTGCTCGTCGCTTTGGACATTACGAAGCGCGCAGGAGTGCCGATCCCCCGGGATGTGACGGTCGACCTTGACGACGCTGGCCAGGTCGGCATCTACGTCCACGACTGCCTGAAGGCGGGCCTCACGGCTGAGGACGTGCAGAAGGGCATGCACGGCCCTCGGCGCGCGCGGTTCTGGCCCACGTCGGCCGAGTTCGTGAAGCGCATCAAGAACGAGATCAACTGGAGCCCCGCCCGCATCGAGGATCCCGTGCAGATCATCGATGAGCAAGGCCGCGTCAGGCTCGGAGAGCGCTCGCATGCAGAGGCGATGGGTTACAAGTGCTTTCATCCGCTCGCCTCTCACGAAGATCTGGTGGCCGCTGGAGCGGTGCTTCCTGGCGTGAATCGGCCCGCTCTGCCCGGGCCAATGGACAAAGCCCTTCAGGAGACCGTCCACAGGGCTCGCAGGGGCTGACGGAGACGGCTCCAGCCGCCGAAGCTCATATGTCCACCAAATGGATGAGCATCGACGAGCTGGAGCTGTGGCCCGGCAACTACCGCCTGGGCGATGTCGCCGCCATTCGGCGGAGTCTGAGCCGGTTTGGATTCAACGGAGCCCTTCGGATTCGCGGCGGAACCGTGATGGCCGGCAACCATGTCCTGCGGGCGATTCGAGAGATCCGCGAAGAGCGGCAAGCCCCACCATTTGGTGTGCGCATCGAAGATGGCGCCTGGCTTGTGCAGACGGTCTCCCTCGAGCACCTGACCGAAGAGGAGGCCGTGGCCTTCGCCATCGCCGACAACCGAACGTCCGATCTTGCCTCGAATGATGAGGCCTCTCTCGCCGAGCTCTTGAAGGGCCTTGAGGCTCCATTGATTGATGTCCTGAGCTTTCAGGAGAAGGAGCTGGTCCGCCTCCTTCGGTCGGGGCCAGGTGAGCCCATCGACGCGCCACCTGAGGATCCTCAGGCGATTCCGCCTGCTGACATTCGAGTCAAGCCTGGCCAGCTGTGGCGGCTGGGCGAACATCGCCTTCTCTGCGGCGACTCCACGAACATGGACGCTGTCGCCGCGCTCATGCAGGGTGAGCAGGCCGCGCTAGTCTCAACAGATCCTCCCTACGTCATCGACTACACCGGCAGCGACCGCCCCAGCGATGGAAAGGACTGGAGCAACATGTATCACGAGACCGAGATCCTCGACTTCGATGCGTTCTACAAAGAGTGGATGGGTGCGGCTCTCGCCAACGCACGGCCCAATGCGGCCTGGTTCTGCTGGCATGCCGATGTGCGGGCACCCGAGCTGCGCGCCATCTGGAAGGACATGGGCTTGCTCTACCACCAGCAGATCATCTGGTCCAAGCCGACCTCCACGATGACCTATTCGCTCTATCGCTGGGCGCACGAGCCCTGCCTGTTCGGCTGGCTTCAGGGCAACAAGCCTGCGCTGGACGGCGTGGAGTCTCTCTCCACCACCATCATCTGGAGCATTGATTGGGAGGGCAAGTCGCGGCTGGTCGGCAACGAGCACCCGACGCAGAAGCCCGTCGAGATCTTCGCGCGGCCGATGCGGATCCACACCCGGCCTGGAGACATCTGCTTCGAGCCGTTTTCGGGCTCGGGCTCTCAGCTCATTGCTGGCGAGCAGGAAGGGCGGCGGGTTCGGGCCATCGAGCTGGAGCCAGCCTTCTGTGAAGTCGGCATCCGGCGCTGGGAGGCCGCGACCGGCCAGACCGCCGAGCTCCTCGAGGAGAATGCATGGACCGCTCCCGCCTGATGCAGGCCCTCCGGGCGGGGGCATCACGGACGGCCGCGGCTCGCTATGCAGGGGCATCCTTGGCCGATCTCGACAAAGCGTTGGCTCAGGACGCAGACTTGCTGGCCGAGGTTGAGGGCGCAGAAGCTGAGTGCGAAGTGCGGTGCTGCGGCGCCATCATGCGGGCGGCGACCGAGCGACCGGTGGAGATCCGCGAGCGCACGACCAAGCCCGACGGCACGGTTGTTGAAAAAGTGCGCTCTGGGACTGAGGTCGATGCAAAGGCCGCCCAATGGTGGCTTCAGGTCCGCCGCCGCTCCACGTTCGGGCGATGATGCGTCTTAACCATTAGGTGGACTCATGGACACAGCAAAATTGCAGATGCTCGTCGAGCGCGCTCAGCGCGGTGACCGTGAGGCCGAAGGCAAGCTTGTCATGGCCCACATGCGGCGGATCAGTGGATGCGCACGAAGCTGGGTGATCCCCGGCGTGGACCTCGCCGAGCGGGAGTCAGCCTGCATGGTGGGATTCCTGGCGGCGATCCGCTCCTTTGATCCGACAAAGGGCACCCAGCTCAGCACCTGGGCCGAGCGATGGATGCGCTCCGAGCTAGGCCGGCTGAAGACCACCGAAGCGGGCGAACTGGCCGAGGGCTCTGAGGACATCGATCATGAGGCAGGAGAAGCGCGGCCGCAGAGCCAGGATCACGATGTCTACTCCGGGCTGGATGCGGCCTGGCCTTACCTGACGGATGCCGAGAAGCGGGCGCTGGCCAGCAAGGCCAGCGGGGCCACTTTGGTCGACACCGGCCAGGCCGCGGGCGTGAGCAAGCAGGCCGTGCACAAGGTTCTTCGGGCGGCCATTCGTACAGCTGGGATCGTCGCCCAGCACGGCCCGGATCGGCTTAGTGCAGCCCGCCGTCGCCTTGCCACCCAGCCGGACAACTACGGACACCACCGCCGTCTCGTCAGCGGACGTTGACGAGCACTTCGGGGCTCTCCATCGCAGGACGTGGCCGAGCCCCGCGACAACATCACCGTCGGCACAGCGTCCTGCGCCAGCCTCTATTCCGGCGATGCCGCCCGCCTATCGGCCACATTCAAGAACGCTGAAGGCGATCTGACGACGCCGGATACGGTGATCATCGTTGTCATCGATCCTGCGCTCCGCGCTGGGCTCATCACCGGCGCCGCCATCGTGGAGGACTCGGAGGGCGAGCTGCATGCCGACTGGACCCCAACGCAGAGCGGCCGCCACACCGTTTGGTGGATCGGAGCAGGCGGCGTGGATGCTCAAGCCCGCGAGACCTTCGAAGTGCTTCTCGGTCAGCGGCTCATCGAGATTCCCGGCCTGCCCGAGGTGCCGGACGAGATCCTGAGCTACGACCTGGCCACGGACAAGATCATCATTCACGGCTCTGACCTTGAGCTGGATGAAAACGCCGGGATCATCATCGGCGACAGCGACGGCATGATCCTCCGAAGCGTGCTGGGTCGGTTTGTGCCCAGCCTGCTCACTCTTGATCACGTGGGTGGCCTGGTTTCTGCCCTTGCGGCCAAAGCATCAGTCGCATCTCTCTCCGCCGAGCAGGCGGCGCGAGCCGCAGCAGACAGCGAGCTTGAGGATGCAATCGACACCAAGCAGCCTCTTTCCACCGCCCTGACCAGGCGGGCCGCCGTTGTTCGTGATCCTGGGCTCTGCCCGACGGGCGCCCTGGCCAATTACCTCGAAACGGCCGAGTCTGCTGTGAGCGGGGTCTTTCATGCCGTCGGCCATGGCGACAGCACACTGTCCCACAGCGCAAACGCTTGGATGTATCTGCTGGCCCAGCGAGTGGCGGCGGCCTATCCTCACATCCGAACGGTCTATCGCTACTGGGACAAGCTGGCAGCCAAGTGGACTCAGCCCGAGGTGCTGCAGGCGGCGAGTGGCGAGCGGCGCATGGTCATCGGAACCCCTGCCGATCCTGCCAATGAGGGCTTTGGCATCCTGGCTGGGGCAGACGTTGGCCAGCTCGGCGCAACGGAGGGGCTGGTCGTCGACGTCGACGTCGCTCCCGCGAGCTGGACGCCTCCTGGGGAAAGGTGTCTAGCTAGTCGAATGGAAGGGGGAGCTTTTGAGGGACAAAGACAGTTTCAATTTGTAACAGGGGCCGGTGTGGGCAATGCGTTTTTACGCATGTACGCATACCCAACAGGCACGCTATCCGGGGCTTTGGCGGTTACTGCGGATGCTCCCACTCCGTTTATCGGATCCCAACGAGGAATGGTCAGAGCTACTGTTACTTCAGCAGCCGGAACATGGACCTTCAGGTTTTTCACCTCCTCGGACGGAGGCGCCACATGGACGCAGCTCGGCAACACCCAAACTAGGTCTCACGCTAACCCCATACAACCAGCTACCACCATACCGGTTCAAATAGGGTCTTCTAGTGGAAACCGCCTGCTCGGGGCGACATTCTACGACGTGGCCATTCGCGGCTCAGTCGGGAACCGCCGGCTGAACCCTCCGGCCCTTCAGGGTGTGCAGCTTGCTGCGGGCAAGGACGTTGCCTGGCAGGGCAGTCCGACCTTCTTTGTCCACAACGGTGGCAGCTCGGGGACCAAGATTTCCGACATCGTTCCGGAGCAGATCGTTCCCTTTGGGCTCGGCCAGGCATTTCTTTGCCATGGGCATAATCACGTCGAGGACGCGGGAGGGTTCTGGACGAACTCCCTGGTTTCGGCGAATGGCTCCCTGGCCAGCTACTCGGCCATGCGCCAGGCGGTCCCCTATGGCCCTCTGACCGTGGTGATTCAGAACATGCACCAGGGCTCAGAGGTGGCCTCGATTCGGCACAAGGCCCGGCAAGTCGCGGCCCGGGCGTGGGCGCAGCGTGAGGGACATGCTGTTTTCAGCGTCATGGACCTTTTCCAGGACCTGGGGATGAACCCCACCCTCTTCGCTGATTCAATTCATCCTTCGCCTGCTGGAAATATTGCGATTGAGCAGCGCCTTTGGGCCCTTACTCAGCTTCAAATGGGAGTTGGTTGACCCTTCACGCCCTCGCCGCCACGCGAGGGCATGTCGGCCATCATTCCGCCCGCGCGCCCACGCATCAGCAAGGGCGAGATATTCGACTTGCTGAGGGCCGCTGGCCACGACACGAACAAGCTGCCGGCTGTAGTCGTGGTTGGGCTTCGGGGCTATTACCGAGACTCGATGGGAGCAAAGGGGCGGAACGACTTCGGCATCTATGACGACGCCATCTTCATCCTCTCAGAAGGGCGAGACCCTTGGTCGTTCAACGCCAACACGGATCCCTCCCGCTATGTTCGGAGAAAGGATGGGCGGGGCATGGCCAAGCTGGATCCTGGCCGCTACGTCTATGCCCCTGGCTGGCATGGATATGGCCGACCGAGCGGGCACCAAGCCTTTCGGCAGCGCGGCCCGGTGAGAATCACCCGATTCGGCGGGCAGCGGCAGACCGGCCAGTTCGCCATCAACATCCATCGAGGAGGCTGGAGAACCACTAGCTCTGAAGGGTGCCAGACCCTCCCGCCTGGCCAGTTCGAGGACTTCCGCGAGACGATCAACAACCTGCTCGGCTGGTATGGCATGAAGACGTTCGATTACATCCTGGTGGAGGCAAGCTGATGGGCCGCCTGTTTCATGGGGTCCAAGAAGCCCTGGGCGTCTTGTTCAGCCGGGATGCGATCATGCCCTGGCTGGCGGGTGTCGGCCTCGCGGTGCTCGATGCCCTGCTGCCTTCGCCCGGCAACAAGCCGGCCTCCATCGCCGCCATCGCTTTAGTGATCATCGACATGATCACGGGCATCGCGGCAAGCGCGCGGTCTGGCAAGGCCATCGAGAGCTCGAAAGCGGGCCGGACCCTTTCCAAGCTGATGGCGTATGCGGCCGTGGTTGCCGTGGCGGGCTCAAGCACCTACATCGTGGGGCTGACCGGCCTTCAGGCGCCGCTGGTGACTCTGGTGCTGGGCGTGGTAATCGCCACCGAGTCTTTGAGCATCCTGGAAAACTGCGCGGCCCTCGGCGTGTCTCTGCCGACCCCGCTGAAGCGGATCCTTCGCACCTATCTGGATGACCAGAAGAACCGCAACGGCCAAGGCGGCGCATGAGCAATCTGTCTGCCGAGATCTTTCATCGCAGCCTTGCCCTGACCGCCCAGGTCGAGGGATCCAAAGCTGTGCTCAACAACCTCTTGGCCCGGCTCCCGAAGCAGGCCAAAAAGGGCATGGCTTCGGTGATCAGCTTCATCGAGGCGGCTCAGGAGTCTCTGCGCCGTGCTGGCAACAGCAACGGCTTCGAGGAGATCATCGATGCGGAAAAGCACGTCGAACGCGGGGAAGCGATGGTGGTGGAGCTGCTCGACCTGCTGGCTGAGGTCGCCATTGCGGTGGCCGACGCATCCGTGCGCCTCAACCCCATGAAGTGGACCATTCGCCGGGTGTTCGGCCTCTGGGGCTATGACCCCTTTCGCCCAGTCCGGGCCAGAGCGGATGAGATCGCGGCCCGATACGAGTTCGACTGGAAGCGCTGCGGAATGTTGAATCGGCACGATTGGGATGCCATCGAGCGCGACTACCGCACGGGGCAGTTCAGCAATAGAGAGCTCTCGGCCAAGCACGGCGTCTCTCACGTCTCCATTGGCAAGCGGGCGCGGAAATATGGGTGGCGCCAAGACCTCTCTGAAGATGTCCGAAGGGAGACCCGCGCCCGGCTGATTGATGATGCGGCGCGGGGGGTTACCAGCGGGGTTACCACTGGTAACCAGGGTTCCCAAGAGGCGGTTCGCAAGGCTGGTGAGGCGACGGCCGAAATCATCATCTCGCACCGCAGGCAGATCGACCGCATGAGGAATGTGGCCGAACGACAGCTCGATCTGATCGACCAGATGCTCAACGGAGACGAAAAGGCCAAGACCAAGGCCATGGAGCGGCTCTGCCTTTCCAAGGGCGATGGCATGGCGGTTCATCTGCGGACGGCCATTGAATTGGTCGAGCGAGTGATTCGCCTCGAGCGACGGGCATGGGGGCTGGATGATGAAGAACGCCGCGAGGATCTGGACCGGGCCGAGTCGCTCCGAGCGGATCTACAACGCAAGCTGGCTCAGGTCTCAGGGTCCTGAAGCGGTCGGCAAGTTCCTCAGCTCCCTCACCGAGGCCGAGCTTAAGGTGCTTGCCTTCGACTGGCACTTCTGGGCCCGGCCTGAGCAGCTCCTTCCGGATGGCCGCTGGCGGTTCTGGGCTCCCATCGCTGGCCGCGGTTGGGGAAAGACTCGGGTCGGATCTGAAGCAGTCATCGAATGGGCCAGGCAAGGCGACCGGCCCATCATCCATCTCATCGGGCGCGCGGCCGCCGACGTGCGAGACGTCATGGTGCGGGGCGAGTCCGGCATCCTAAACTGCTCGCCGCCCTGGTTCTGGCCGTCGTACAGCGAGCAGAAGCGGCGTCTCACCTGGCCAAATGGTGTGACCGCGCTCTGCTTCTCTGCCCAGGAGCCGGACCAGCTGCGCGGCCCTCAGTGCTATGGCGCATGGGCCGACGAGCCCGCCGCCTGGCAGTACCCGGAGCGCGCCTTTGACATGGCCAATATGGGCCTGCGCTTGGGCGCCGCGCCTCGAATGATCCTCACGACCACTCCGAGGCCGATTCCACTGATCAAGGATATCGTGAGCCGCACCAACGCGGTGGTGACCAGGGGCTCGACCTACGACAACGCGGCCAACCTCTCCGAAGATGCCCTTGCGGAGTACGTCTATCGGTACGAGGGCTCGCGCCTCGGTCGGCAGGAGCTGCTTGGTGAGATCCTGGACGACAATCCGGCGAGCATCTTCCGGCGGTCGGACATCGACCAAGGCCGGCGGCCGTCGGCGCCGCCCGACATCATGCGGATCATCATCGGCGTGGACCCTGCGGCCAGCGATGGGCAGGACGCGGCTTCGACCGGCATCGTCGTTGCCGGCATCGACTCGGGCGGGCACATCTATGTGCTCGAGGACGGCACCATCAAGGGCTCGCCCCATAAATGGGCGATGCAAGTGGCGGCGCTCTACCACAAGTGGGGAGCGAATCTGGTGGTGGCCGAGGGCAACAACGGCGGCGAGATGGTCCGCTTCACGCTTCGGACGATGGATTCGACCATGCCGATCGAGATCGTGCATGCCTCACGAGGCAAGCGGACCAGAGCCGAGCCGGTGGCGGTGCTGTATGAGCAGGGCCGTGTGCATCACATCGGCCAGTTCGCCGAGCTCGAGGACCAGATGTGCGAGTGGGATCCGGACAACACCAAGCTTCCCTCTCCCGACCGCATGAAGCTTCCCTCTCCCGACCGCATGGATGCGATGGTCTGGGCGTTGACGGTTCTCACCCAAAAGCCCAACCGGCAGGGATATGCCTTCGGTTAGCGATCTGGAGCACGGAGACCTGATCAAGGATCGGCTCCCGGCGTGGGGCGCCCGGCGGGCGTACTACACCCAGAATGCCCGGTACTACGAAGGCGATCATTCGGTGGCGTTGACCGGGCAGAAGTGGGCGGAGAAGTACGGCGGCGTGTTTCAGAAGTTCTCCGCCAACCTCTGCCCGCTGGTCGTTGACACCATCTCCGGGCGGCTCATCCTTGAGCGGTTCGAGGGCGTGAACGCGGAGCCCGTGATGAAGGCCAGCCGCCTCGATGCAGTGCAGAGGCTGATCCACCGCGACTGCATGCTCTTTGGCGACGCCTACGCTGCCATCTGGGAGGTGGACAGCAAGATGAAGATCTGCCGCCAGCATCCATCGCTCATCTTGCCCGTGCCGATGCCGGATGATCCCGACGAGTTGGCCGTGGCCGTGAAGATCTGGAAGAGTCGGCCAAAGGTCTGGCGGATCACCGTCTACTATGCTGATCGGGCCGAGCGATATCAGTTCGACGGGGAGTCGTTTGATCCCTCGAGCAACCTCACGCTCCAGCCCTATGAATCGGGCACCGAGCCGCATGTCTTTGAGCACAGCATGGGGCGGGTGCCGATCTGCTGGTTTGCCAATCGCTCCGGCGCGGGCGAGTGGGGGACCAGCGAGCTGGACGTGGTGCGGCCGCTCCAGGATGCGCTCAACAAGGCCTGGAGCGACATGCTGGCGCAGAGCGAGGCCAACTCCATCGCCACCCGGTTCATCGCAGGCTTGGATCCTCAGCTTGGCAAGGACGGCAAGCCTATCGACACCTTCACCGGTCGCCCGATCTGGACCTCAGCGGACCCAGAGACGACCTTCGGCCAGTTCCCCTTCCACCAGCTGGATGGAGTGACGCAGGCGGTGGCCCAGGCGCGAGAGGACATTGCCCGAGTTTCTGGAGTGCCGATGTACTACCTGACTCCAGGCGGCCAGCCTGCCTCGGGCGCGGCACTGCGGCAGGTCGAGGCTCCTCTGCGGACCAAGGTCGAAGCGGCCCAGGCTCTGCTTGGCAACGTTTGGGAGGACGCGATGAGGCTCGCCACTGGCTCTGAGGGCGCCGACATCTCGGCCGTCTGGCGGGATACAGCTCCGGTCTCGGACATTGAGCGCCTCGATCAAGCCGAATCCAAAGTGCGGCTCGGCTTCTCAAGGGCTCAGGCGATGCGAGAGATGGGCTACACGGACCTGGAGATCAGGCGCATTCAGGCCGAGCGAGAGGTTGAGGACGATGCCGCTGCCGCGCGCCAGGCCAGACTGTTCAGCCGCGACCCTTCAGCCCCGGGCGAGTAAAGGACGGTGACGGTTCAGGAGATCGCCGCCGACTTCCGCCGCCAGCTCCTTGCCCGCGAGGCCGTGGCCATGGCCCGGATGCAGGAGGCCTGGCTGGTCGCCTATGCCTCCATTGTTCGGGATCTGCTTGCCCTGCTCGACGCGGCGCCCGAGGTTCAGACGGTCTCGTGGATCCTGCGCGAAGAGCGGCTGAGCGCCCTGCTCGAGCAGGTCTCTGCCCAGGTGGTGCAGACGGCGGGGATCAACGGGCGCGAGATTGCGGCCGCGCAACGGGACATGGTGGCGGCGACCCCCGTTCTCATCGAGCGATACATCAGCGCGGAGCCGGTAGCAGCCCGGGCGGCCCTCCAGCTCGACTTCTCGTTCTCCCGCCTACCGGCTGAGGCTCTTGAGCAGTTCGTCGGACGGATGAGCGATGGCTCGCCGCTTCAGGACGTTTTCGACCGCTACCCGGGCCTGGCCGCTCAGCGGGTGCAGGACGAGCTGGTCGAGGGCCTTGCTCAGGGCAGGAACCCGCGAGAGGTGGCTCGGCGGATCAGGCAGGCGGCTCAGGCGGGCGATCTCGGGGAGGCGACCAACTTGGGCGACCTCCAGGCCAAGGCCTCGACCTTCGCACGGACCGAGATCGTGGGCGCCCATCGTGAGGCGGCGCTGGCCAACTACCAGCGGATGCGGACGGCCATAGGGTGGCGGTGGCTCTCGGCCCTCGACGTGCGGACCTGCCCGGTCTGTTGGGCGATGCACGGGACGATCCATCCGGTGACCTCGCCGTTTGGGTCGCATGTTCAATGCCGGTGCTCGCCTGCGCCGGTGTTCGCCTCCTCTGACCCCATCGAGACCGGGGAGGAGGCCTTTGCCCGGCTGTCGCCGGCGATTCAGAAGCAGATCCTCGGGCCCGGCAAGTTCGCCCTCTATGACGCGGGTGACGCGGGGCTGGCGGATTTCGTTCAGGAGACGGACGATCCTCGGTGGGGCCCCGGGCGGCGCGAGAAGGCCTTGTCTGCAATCAGTTAAGAAGCTGTGCATATAACATATATGCAAGTACCAAAGGGCAAGAAACATAGCTTAAAAGGAAAGAGAGCCTGATCCCCTAAGCCGCGAGGCTAATGCGAGTGCCGACGATGTACATCCCGGAGGCCAGGAAAGTCAGGAAGTGCCGGTTAAAAGCCGGTTGTTTCGAAGGGGCCGTTCCCCGGAATCCGAGGTCGAATAAGGTGCGCTGATTTGCTAAGGGGATCAGCGCCCTTGTGCTGTTAGGTTGACCCTAATCCGCCGCATGTCCAACCGGCGTGGATGAATCCCTTTCTTCACCGGGCGGGACGCCCGGGATTCCTCTTTGAGGGCAATGATGGAGCTGGCTCTGGCGCGGGAAGCACCGGGGCCGAGGGTGCTGGCCAGGAAGGCGAAGGCGGCGAAGAGCTGACCTTCGACAGCTGGTCTGGCACCTGGGACGACAAGCAGAAGGCCGTCTTTGAGGCGCACGTGGCAGGGCTCAAGAATGGGCTCGCCTCCGAGCGCAACGAAAAGCGGGCGCTCGCCGATCAGGTCAAGGCTCTCCAAGGCAAGGCCGAGAAGGGCTCCGAGCTGGAAACCCAGCTCAACTCTCTCCAGGCTTCGCTGGAGGAGGCCAACACTCGCGCCGAGTTCGCCGAGGAGGCGATCAAGGAGAAGGTGGCCGACCCAAGGCTGGCCTACCTGGCCGCGAAAGAGGGCGGGTTCCTCGACGGCAAAGGCCGAACCAACTGGGCTGGACTGCGGGACGCACATCCGAGCCTCTTCAACTCTGCTCCGGGACGGAGCGACCGCGGCGACACCGGGACGGGCGCAGGCGGCACCAAAGCGACCGACATGAACGCGCAGATCCGGCAGGCTGCTGGCCGCGTTTAGGGCGGGCTTCACAGGAGACCTTAAATGGCCCAATCCATTACCCGAACCAATGCCTCGCCGCTGATTCCTGAGGAATACAGCCGCGAGATTCTGAAATCTGTCCCGGCCAACAGCGCTGTTCTTACGAACGGACGCCGGCTTCCGGACATCAGCCGAAACCAGTACCGCATGCCGGTCATGTCTGGCCTTCCCCAGGCCTACTTTGTGAATGGCGACACCGGCCTGAAGCAGACCTCGAAGGCGCTGTGGGAAAACGTCTACATCAACGTCGAAGAGATCGCGGTCATCATCCCGATCGCTGAGGCGGTGCTCGACGACGCCGACTACGACATCTGGGGTGAGGTGACCCCGCGCGCTCAGGAGGCCTTCGGCGCCCTGATCGACAAGGCCGCGCTCTACTCCGTGAACAAGCCGAGCTCCTGGCCGGACGGAGTTGCGGTTCAGGCCGCCGCGGCTGGCCATGTGGTGGACCTGTCCACTCACGAAGGCGCTGGCGGCGACTACTACTCGGCTCTTCTGAGCCCGGGCGGAATCTGGTCGTTCGTCGAAGAGGATGGCTATGAGGTGACCGGCATTGCCGCTCTGCCCTCCCAGCGGGCCCGCATGCGCGGCCTGCGAGACAGCCAGAAGCAGCCGATCTTCAAAAGCATCTACAAGGAAGGTGTTCAGGGAGCCACCCGCTATGAGCTGGACGGCACCTCGATCTTCTTCCAGCGCAACATCCAGGCGGCCGATGCCAACAACAATCTCATGATTGCTGGGCAGTGGGATCAGCTGGTCTGGGCGATGCGCCAGGACATGACCTTCAAGATCCTCACCGAGGCCACGATCCAGGACAACGCTGGAAACACCATCTACAATCTCGCTCAGCAGGACATGGTGGCCCTCCGGCTCGTCATGCGCCTTGGCTGGGCCCTGCCGAACCCTGCCGCCCTCATCAATGAGGACAAGAGCACTCGATTCCCGTTCGGGGTGCTGGTCGCCTAAGCGGCCACGGGAGAACAAATCATGTCTACTCAAGGACACTTCAGCGATGGCCAGTACCGCATTCCGCTTTCGGCGGCTGCGGGTGCTGGCGGTGTGGTCAAAGTCGCCAATCCGGAAGGGCGGCGACTTCGGGTCACCCTCTGCCTGGTCGATGCATCGACCAAGGCGGCAGCAGCCGCCACGATCAACGCCGGAATCGGCGACGGCACTGCCGATGTCGACAACCTCATCGATGGCCTCGACGTTGGCACTGCCGCCATCGTGGCCTCGAACGTCACCAACCCGGGCACCAACGGCAAAGCCGAGCAGACCTGGGGCCCCAATCAGTTCCTCGTCATCTCGCAGGCCTCCGGCAACGTCGCTGGCCTGGCGGGTGAGGTGGTCGTCGAATGGACGGTGATGGCGTGAGCCTGTTGATGGTGATGATCGCCGTCATCGGCATGGCCCTCGTCTGCGGCGTGGTGGTTCTCCAGCGCACCGAGAAAGAGCGGGTCGAGATGCAGGAGGACGATCCGAACACCCAGGCTCGCATTCGCATCCTGGAGGCGGCGGGCTATCGCCAGATCCCTCAGCCGGTGCGGAGCGGGTTTGGCGGGGCGACTGTGCCGAGCCCTCGGGTCCAGGTGCCTCCGATCAACTCGGAAACGGACCTCGAGGCGCTCACCGTGCCCGATCTCAAAGCGGCGGCGGCTGATCTGGACCTGCCTGTGGGCGGCAACAAGGCCGAGCTCGTCGAGCGGATCCGGGGGGCCCTGCCCAGCGTTCCTCCGCCTCCGGGCGGGGAGGACAAAGAACCCGACGACGAGTGATTGACGCCGGCCGCGCTCGGCGCTCTTGTGAGTGTCGGGCGACGGTTGGCACCGTCAGAGTTCGAGAACAACACCCTCCCTGCCCGACGGGAGGGTGCTTTTTTTGTGTGAATTTTTGGGCACGATTTCGGTACTGTGCTGGACATGGATCGCACCCTCCGCTTGATCGCCTGGGGCATCGGCTGTGTGGCCTTTGGCTGGGCGCTTCAGGAAGCCCTGCCCGCTCACCGGCTGATGGAGATCATCACAACCGCCTTCGGTGGTTGACCCTGGGCACTCCCCAGCCCATCTTAGGGTGCCGCTGAGCATGTACCCGTGAGGAGATCTCCGGGCGGGGTTTGCGTCACTTTCCCCTCCAGTAACAAGTAGGCGGCACTTCGCCCGCCCATGGACCTCGAGACCGCCCTCGCCCAGCTGAAGCGCCGATGCGCGGCCTCTACTGCCCCCACGCTTTGTGACCAGACCCTTCTGGGGATCCTTCGGGAGTGCCGAACGGTGGATGAGGCTGGCCTGCTTGTGGACGATCCGGAGTGGGCGGGGGCGTGGGATATGAACCTCGCCGAGGCCCTTGCCTGGGAGACCAAGGAGGCGGCGGTGGCGGGCGAGTTCGACTTCTCGGCGGATGGCGGCTCCTACAAGCGGAGCCAGCAGGCCGCCGCCTTTGCGGCCAAGGCTAAGGCCGCTCGCATGCGGCGCTCCGGCGGAATCGGCGAGGGGGTCTGATGCTGAGGCCGGACCAGATCGCCTCGATGGCCGCAGTGCAGGGGCAGGCGATGCCCGACCGCATGGCGATCATCACGATCACGACCGCCAACAACACCCAGGGCTATCCGGTGGAGACGGAGACGGTCGCGGGAGACCATCCCTGTCGCCTAGCGCCCATGGGCTCGAATGAGGAGCGCATCGTGGATGGCCAGGTGACCGCCCGGCCCGAGTTCTGGCTGACGTATCCGGCGACCCTCTCGCTGACCAATGACCATCGGGTGCGCATCGCCGGTCTGGACTATGAGGTGCTCGAGGTGCAGGACAGCCGCGAGTGGCAGACGGCAGGCCGAGCGCGGCTTCGGCGGCTGGCATGATCCCCCGGATTACCCAGACCGTCGACCTGAGCGGCATGGAGCGGTTTCTGGGGCGGCTTGAGGACGAGCTGGCCATCGCAGTCGAGCAGGCGGCGGGGCGGGTCCAGGAGAAGGCACAACTGGCCGCGCCTCGAGACACCGGAGCCCTGGCCGCCAGCATCTTCACGCACCTTTACGGCAGCAGCAAGTTTGCCGCGGCTAAAGCGGCCGCTCAGGCGCGGCGACCGGGCGGGAAGTTCATCGATGCTCCCGAGCCGCCTTCGGACCCCTACGAGGCATTGATCGCGGCCGGCATGGACTATGCCTACTTTGTGGAGTTCGGGCGGATCACTCAGGGCAAGGGCGACCTGGGAGAGGGGCCGGCGCAGTTCCACGGCGGCGCGCTGTTCATGGCTGGGGCAAGAGAGGCGGCTCGGGGCATTCTGATCGATGAGATCCAAGATGCGCTGCGGCGAGCCCGCTCCAGGTAGACCTTGAACGGTCATCCCCGCATAGGTCTGCATGACGACCCTCCAGGCCGCTGAAGAGTGGGTGATGGCCTTGCTCGAGCCCCTCGACGTGCCCGCGATCAATGGCGGAGTGCTTCCGGCCCATGACGATCGGCGGCCAATCCTATTGGTCTCTGTCGGCGTGGTGGGGGACCGGGGGGCGCAGGGCGAGCGGCATACCTCGAGCTTCGTGGTGCAGGTGATGGTCCACACCGGGACGACGGTTCCGGACTACGAGACTGCTGGGCTGGTGGACGATGAGCTGCATGACACCCGAGGCGTTCATGGCGGCTTTGCTCTGCACTGCGAGAGGATCCAGGAAATGGGGTCTCGCCAGGTTGACAGTGGGCGGACCTTCCGGCAGACAGGGGCACAGTACCGGGTGGACGTGTCCACGCCGGTCGGAGCCTGATCCATGCCGACGAATGCCGTTGCCCTCAAAGCCGCCGAATACACCATCACGATGACGTTCTGCGGCGCAGACGTGGGCGAGTTCCCTGCCTCCATTCCGGCCAACCCGGCGGTGACCTTCAAGGCCAGCGAGTGCGGGCTCGTTTCGGGCGAGCAGTTCGTCGACTTCAGCGCTGGAATGGACATCACCGAGCTTCAGCGCATTACGAAGAGCGCTCCCGCCCTTCGGATCAGCGGCCCTCTGCGGGTGCCGAACGCCATCATCGGGCAGTACCAGACCAACGGGCCGCTGGTCCAGGTCGTGGTGACCGGAGACAACCTCGTCGATGGCTCAGGAGCGAATATTACGCTCACCCACAAGGGCATCATGGCCCGGCCGGACCTGAACTTCCTGAACAACCCCGGCACGGTCGAATTCATGATCAACCCCTATGGCGTCGAGCCGACTCTGGCGCAGGTCGGCCTGTGAGCAGCCTGAAGGCGCTTCAGGCCCCGCGCTATGGCCGGCAGACCATTCGGCTGGGCGAGCAGGTCTATGTGTTCGACGGCTCTCGGGTCTCGCTTGAGGCCCGGATGCGGCTGATGTTCCCGGAGGCGCGGGAGACCGCCAAGATGGCGGTGCACGTCGGCCAGGTGCTCGGCGAATCGGCTCCGGTGCCGGACAGCGTGATCCTCGATGCCTCGGCGATTCAGGCCGCGTGGGCGGTCGAGGGCGAAGACGCCCCGGACATCGTGGACATCGTGCGGG
>JBGSIR010000358.1:0-2491 GCA_041742415.1 Fimbriimonadaceae bacterium
GCGGCTGGGGGCACGATTTTCGGCCGGAGTACCGGCGTCTGCGCGAGCTGCGGGCGGCGCTGCCGGAGGCTTCGACCCACGCCTTCACCGCCACCGCAACGCCCCAAGTGCGCGAGGACATCCTGCTCCAGCTTGGAATGCAGGGCGCCGAGCAGTTCATCGGGGTCTTCGACCGCCCGAATCTCACCTACCGCACCCTGCCCAAAGACCGCCCGAAGGATCAGGCTGCCGAGCTGATTGGCGCGCGGCCCGGCGAGGCGGCGATTGTCTATTGCATCAGCCGAAAGGACACCGAGGCCATGGCCGAGCACCTGCGCGACAAGGGAATCGACGCCCAGGCCTACCACGCCGGGCTGGATGCCGAGCGCCGAAAGGAGCTGAGCGAGGCCTTCGCTCAGGAGCGGCTGGATGTTGTCTGCGCGACGGTGGCCTTCGGCATGGGCATCGATCGCCCCAACGTGCGCCTGGTTCTGCACGAATCTTTGCCCAAAAGCATCGAGGCTTTTCAGCAGGAAACCGGACGAGCCGGGCGCGACGGAGAGCAGAGCGACTGCGTCCTGCTCTATCGCCCATCAGACGCCATGAATTGGCGCCGCATGATCCAAGATGGCCCCGACCCCCAGCACAACGAGGTTCAGCTCAAAAAGCTTGAAGAAATGCGAAGGTTTGCCGCCGGAGTGGTCTGCCGACACTCTTTCTTGAGCCGATACTTTGGCCAAGCCTTAGAGCCGGGATGCGGCGCCTGTGACAACTGCTTAGAGCCGAAGCCCATCGTGGATTCCTCCACCAAGATCGTTCAAAAGATGCTGGTGACCATCAACGACATCAACCGCGCTTCGCCCGATTTTGGCTTTGGCGCCCGGCACATCGCCATGGTGCTCAAGGGCTCACAGGAGGCCAAAGTGAAGCAGGCGGGCCACACGGTGCTGCGCGGGCACGGATGCCTGCCGAGTGAGTCGGTGGATCAGATCGGGGCTTGGCTGGAGCAGCTGCAGGACGCTGGGCTGATCGATGACACGGGCGGCAAGTTTCCCAATCTTCTTGTTTCAGAAGCGGGTCAAGAACTGCTGCGGAGCCGGGAAGAGTTTAATCTCAGGCGAATCCCCGAAACGAAGCCCGGGCGCACCCCGCTGGAGGAGAGGCGAAAGCGGCGAGGCGCAGCCGCCGCGGCCGATCTTGCCCCCGAAGACCAGGAGCTTTTCCAGCGGCTGCGCGCCAAGCGCCTTGAGCTGGCCCAAGCCCGGGAAGTGCCGGCGTACGTCATTTGCATCGACGCCACTCTTAAGGCCATGATCGCCTCTCGGCCAGTCACCGTTGCCGAGTTCGAGATGCTGCCAGGCATGAGCCGCAAAAAGGCCGAAGAATTTGCGCCGGAATTCGCCGAAGTGTTTGCGAGCTCCTAGGCCGTTTTCAAGCGTCAAAGAGGCATGATGGAAGCGCTGGCGCTGGTGCTGATCAGGCCAATCTTTGCTCCCTCGCCGCTCAACGCCGCGCAGCCAAAATTCCCAACTCTCGCCGAGCGCCTGTCCGCCGCACGGCCGTCCTGCTGACAACTGACAAATGGCATGTCTTGTTGGGGCGAAAGCCAGGAGCCCACCTTGACCAAGCGTCTGTTGCCGCCAGAGGGTGGAGTTCCCCCTGCTTTTTTTGTCGAGTGATTCGCTAGACTGCACGCATGTTCGCCGCATTCCTTGCTTTGGTCCAAACTCCCGCACTGGAGGCCGACCTTCGCGCCCATGTTGGCTTTCTGGCCTCCGACCTGCTGCAGGGCCGCGATTCGCCCTCGCCTGGGCTGGATGCAGCGGCGGCTTATCTCGCCACCCAGTTTGAGCGGGTGGGGATGGAGCCGCATCAGGGCTCTTTCCACCTGCCCGCCACATACCGGGATAAGGAGGTGCGCAATGTGATCGGAGTCATCCCTGGCGCTGGCGCCCTCAAAGACCGCTGGATCCTCTGCACCGCCCACTACGACCATATCGGCATGCGCGGGGAAGGGGAGGACACGATTTTCAACGGCGCGAACGACAACGCCAGCGGCACGGCGGCGCTCATCGAAGCGGGCCGCATTCTCCAAGGGGCCACGGGTGAAAATCGCCGAAGCGTGGCCTTTGTGGCTTTTTGGGGCGAGGAAAAGGGCTTCCAGGGCTCGCGGGCCTTTGTGGCGGCTCCGCCGATGCCGCTGGCGCAGATTGACGGCGTCTTGAATCTGGAGCAGATCGGCCGCACCGATGACAGCCAGGAGTCGACCGCCGGAACCATCAACATCACCGGCCACCGTTTTTCCACCTTGACCGCTGCGCTTCAGCAGGGCGCCGAAGCGGCGGGGCTCCGGCTGGTTCAGCGTGAGCCGATGAGCAGCCAATACTTCCGCGCCAGCGACAACATGCCCTTTGCCGCGGCCGGCATCCCCGCGCACACGGCGTCCTGCGCCTACTCCTTCCCGGACTACCACGGGCGCGATGACGAGGCCGACCGCATCGACTATCCCCAC
>JBGSIR010000359.1:0-13943 GCA_041742415.1 Fimbriimonadaceae bacterium
CGCCGCCGCCGCCGGTCAGCGTGGCGCCCGGATCGGGAGCCTGCAGATTGCGTCCGGCAATGGTCAGAACGTAGGACACGGCGCTGAAGCCAGGCATGGCGCCCTTGTCAGCTTCGAGGTCTCCAAAGCCGCCTTGATTGAGGAAGCCTCGGGGCGTTGCGGCCGCACGCTGCTCCATCTCGGCCATGCGCTCAAGATCGTCAGAAGGAAGATTGGTCTCGCCGGGGCGAATAGGTCGGCCCACTTGGTCGATCTCATTGAGGCCGGGAACGGCCGGACTGTCAATGACATAGCCGCTCGGAGTCACATTCACCGCGCCCTCAACCTGGAGAAGCGCCAGGTTGATGTCGGAGTAGCGCTGGAACGAATCCACGACTCCATTCAGCGTGATGGTCACAGTGTCCGGCCCTTGAACGGCGGAGCTGATTTGCGTCAGCCTGAAGTAGGACGGCAGGACATCGAAGACCTCTTCATAGAGATCCAAATGCTTGCTGCTGTGCGCCGTGATGGCCTGAGCCAGGCTGACGTTTCTGTTGATCGTCGCCGCTCGGGCAATCGTCGGCTCGGCCTGCTTAGCCAAGCTATCGACCCTTTGATAAGCCTGCGCCTTTGCGGGCAGCGGCTCAAGGGCGGCGGCCAACTGCTGCTGGGACATGAAAATCCCAGCGACAGCCGCGCCGATTCCGAGAAGGGCGACGACGACCGAGCCGATGATGTACGGCAGGAGGCTTCCGCCTCCACCGCCTCCACCGGTTGATTTCTTCGCCTTTGCGGGCAGTAGGTTCAGCTTCATGCTTGGATCCGTTCAGTAGGCGATGTGGAGGCCATTCCCCACCGCAATCGCAAACTCTTCGCCGCGCTCTCCGTACTCGGCCTGTTCGGCTTTGCGGGGAGCGAAGGGAATCGCTTTGAAAATGTCGAGCCGCTCGGCAGGGCAGCCGAGGAGGCTTCCGATGGAGTCAGCCAGGCCCTTCATCGCGCTGCCGCCTCCGCAAAGGACGATCATGTCAACTTCGCCGCCTTGGCTGCGATAGTAGTCAACTGATCGCCGAATTTCGGAGGTGACTTCTTCCAGAACATCCGCCATGGCGTTGTAGACCGAGAGGGCCTCAGGGTCCATGTCGGAGCCGGGAGCAGGCTCAATCGCCGCGGGGACGGCCTCTTCAGCGTCACCGGCTTCGGCAAAGGGGTTGTAGGCCGCGGTTTGGTCCTCAAAGGGGCTATAGACCGGCGCGGCGGCCTGCATGGCCGGCACTTCGCCCTTGGTCTTCTTCAGCCCTTCGGCAGTGGCTTCGTCGATGCCCATGTTGGAGGCAATGGCCTGCGTGACCATGGCGCCGCCGATCGGCACTTGGCGCGGCATGAGCAGCCGGCCGTCGCAGACGATGTTGATGGAAAGTGTGCGGTGGCCGAGGTCGACGACGCAGACGTTTTTGCCCTGCACCGAGGAGCCATAGACGGAGCTGATGGTGCGGGCCAAGGACAGCGGCTCGACGTCGAAGGCATGCGGCTTGCGGCCAGCCTTCTTCAGCATATCCCGCATGCCCACCGCAACCGATTCGGGAGCGATGGCCATGACGACGTCCATGTTCTGGGCCGCCGGGCCGGGGCTTCGATAGGCTTGGTAGTCGCTGGTCACGGTGCCTTCAGCGAACGGGATATTGCGCTGAATTTCCCATTCCATGTGGCTGGCCAGTTCCTTGTCGTCCTGGATCGGCACGTCGAGCGTGCGCACGACGACATTGTTCTGCCCGGCCAACGAAAGGATCGTGTCCGGCACGGAGACGCCGGCTGAGGCGCAAAGCTCCTTGATGACGGCTCCAACCGCCTCGAAGTCGTGGACGCCCAAATGGTCGACCGCCCCTTCGGGGGTTTTTGCTTCGGCCAGTGCTACCACTGTCGTCTGACCCGCCTGGTGGCGGATTTCAGCCAACTTGATGGTCTGACTTCCGATATCGATTCCTACTGCGCTGCTAAGGTTCTTCGCCATGGAGACGGGCCACCCGTGGCCTTCTTGACTATAGCTCCCCGACGATCGAAGAGTCAATGAGCCAAGAGCTTGCCGAGTTAGTAGACGAGGCGCCGGGCCCAGATGGTTTCAGGGCCCCGGAGCATTGCTGCTTCGGAGCCCTGAATTGCCGAATCGGCGCGGGAGAGAGTCGAGCCCTAGCCGCCGGGGGGCAGGATGGCGAATCGCGGGGCCACGGTCTGCATGTAGATGTCGGTGACACCTGCGCGGGTGCTGGTCCAGGCCATCCAAAGCAGGCTCGGGCGGCGATAAGCCACGTTTTGATAAGCGGCGGTCGGCGGGTCGAGAGCCAATGATAGCGAGACATCATTGGTGGCTTGTTCAATGGGAACGAGCCGCTCAGACATTTCCGAGATGAGCGTGACCGGGTAGATCGCCGCCGTCGTGAGCTGATTGGAGATGGCGTTTCCGGACGAATCGGCCGGCAGGTAGCTGATGACGATGTTGAAGTCCTCGGCTCCCGCAGGCAGGTAGATCCTGCCCTTCGCCGCGTCAACTTGGTAGCGGCGGAAGGCTGGCGGAACAACTCGGGGGTTGCCAAGCTGGTTCCACTGTACATTCACAATCGGCTCGCCCGTAATTTGAGCCGAGCCAGAGTCGATGGCGATAGGGAACGGCAGCTGAACGCCGAACCGCATGGACTTCATCACCGGCCGCACAGTGCGCGCCGTTCCTGCCGGGGTGGCAGAGGCGGTGATGTGCAGGCGGTCGTTGGTGATGGGAGCCAGCGGGTTGGTGCTTCGGAAGCCCGCACCCACTTCGTTGTACCAATAGCTGACGGCCGCGAGCTCTTCGCCCAGCCCCGTGCCCGAAAGGACGGGAATGAGCCGGTCGTCAAAGGCGGAGTCGACCGTGCGATAGGCGGCGCCGGAGCCTTCGGAGGCCAGGATGAGGCCCGGGCTGACGATGACATAGAGGTCACGGCCAACCGGGATTGCCGCATTGGTGAGCTGGACTCGGCCCGTGCGGACATCCGCGGTCACTTCTCCGCCCAGAGTGGTCTGCGCCCTCAGTTGACCGGTTTCCCGGTTGAGGTTGACCGTTCCGGGGCGAGTGAGCGGACGCAGCCCGTTGGGCGAGCCGGCATCGGTCATCGCCAGTTGGAACTGGGCGATGTCGGTGGCCGTGGTGGACCAGGCGGCGCCAGCGGCAAAGAAGACAGGCTGGCTGCCTTCCCTTTCCAGCCGCTGAAGGCCCATTGGGAAGCGAAGGATGGATCCCGTGGGAACGCCCGAGTCGCTCGTTTCTAGTCGGCCCACAAAGAGCTCGTTGCTGGCTTTGCCGGTCCGCTTGGCAGGAATCACCAGGTCAACGACTCCAGCGTTGGATCCATCTTGATATCGCCGCAGGCTCACCGAGGGGGCTCCTAGCTCAGAGAATCCGTCGCCAAGGGAGTAGCCCCTCGGGGTCTGCTGAACGCCGTTGATGACCGTGGTCGAACGCAGCTGGCCCAGGCTTGAGGTTGCCGCAGTGTAGAACACTGTCGCGACCTGCCCGTTCTGAACGATTGACGGCTTCGAGAATCGCGAGTTGCCAGAGTCATTGATCTCAATCGGCGGGCCGGCCGTCGCAGTGGTGGACTGAAGGTGCTCCAAGATGATGCGCTCAATGCTCGATTCCTGGCCCTGGTTGTCTCGAACCAAAGCAGTGCCGAGATAAGCGATGAACGGCAGCGACTGACTTGTTCGAATTGGCCCTTGCTGCAGCGGATGGAACACGCTGGAGCTTGGAAAGTCTGGGCTGTGGAACTGCTCAGAGCCGGCGACAACAGTCTGGCCTGGGGAGACCGTAAACAGCGTGCCCGGCGTGCCAATGTTTGGCAGGGTGATGCCCTTGAGATGCCACGTTGAGGTAGCGGTGCTCGGAAGGAACTGCGTCAAGTCCTGAGTTGGGCTCGTTCCGGCAATTCCCGAGTTGGGGAACGAACTGAGCTGGGACAGGAAGATCCTCCAGTTGGATGATTGTGGCGTCACGTCGCCGAGTCGGGGCAGAAGGAGGCCGGCTCCATCCGTCCTTCGATTCGATGCGAACGCCGTGAAGACGACGCCACTGCCAACTCGCATCAGAGCAGTGCCCGAGTTCTCCCACTTGAATGCTCCATCAGGAGATCCTCGGTCGTACATCGGTGCGCCGCGGCCTGTGATGCCATTCGTCAACCTGGTCTCGCGGACTCGGAACCGAATTGTGATGCCCGGATCAGTGAAGGGCTCCAGGATGTCGGTGCGGGTCGGAATCGGGGTCACCGGTCCGAGGGCCGGAAGCGGAACGTCGGCAAAGCCGGCGAGCGAATCAACCGAGCCGTTCGAGAAGTCCTCGATCACCGCCACCTGGGTCACAAACTCGCCCGAAGGGGTTCCCAGCGGAACGGCCACGCCGAGGCGCGGGTTGCCGATGGGGAACAGCGTCGGGTCGAGCAGCGGCGATCCGGCAACAGACCCCAGGAACGGGTTCTGCCTTCGCACCGGGTTGGTGCTAAGAATCGTGCCGATGGGGTCGCCCGGTCGAGGCTTGACCAGGCGAACGTTGGCCGCCGGCTCGAAGTTCGAGCGCTGGGCGCCGGTCTCGCTCCATCGCGGGTCGAGGCTCGTATAGAGCATCAGCCGGGATTCGAGCAAACCGAGGCCGTCGTTGTCATTCGACCGCATAAAGAGGGGCCGTGTGCGAAGGGTGAAGCCATTCAGCTCATCGATGCCCTTGGCCACGCGCAGGTTCTGCAGGTTGACGTTGCCCTCGTTGAGCACCGTGAACTCGGCGAACTGCTGAGAGTAGCGGCCAGTCTGGCCGCCGTTCCAAGGCCGGAACTCGCTCAGCGTCGTCCATGGGTTCCGCGGAGCTCCGCCCGCGCCGCCATCAAAGCCCGAGCCCATGGGCAGTGAGCCCAGGTCCAGCGTTGGGGTGGTGGTGCGGATGTTGCGGTCGGCCGCGACACGGATGCCGAGGCTGACTTGGCGGTGGGCCTGAGTTCCATCGAAGGACTCGCCGCGCGCCTGAACGAAAACGCTCTGCAGGCCGATGTAACCGCGCCGACCGGAGATAGGGGCAGCTTCGGGGCCGCTGGCGGGCTGATACTTGGGCACGTTCACCTGCAGCTCAAACTGGCTGGAAGTGAGGGTGCGAGCGAGCTGGGTGTTGAAGCCAGCCGGAGTGCGGTATGTCGTCAAGCTGGCGTCCGAAAAGGCCGGCGCATCCAGGCTGACTTCCGAGAGGAACGGGTTGGCCGATCGTCCGAAGGCGCTGCGGCGGGCCGCCAGTTGGCTTCGGTTGATGTCCGGGTAGTCCAGGCTCAGGTTCGGCTCAATGTTCGGCGGCTGCTCAAAGTTGGTATAGGCCGCCGGAAGGGCGCCGACCACGTTGCGGTCTGCCTGCGCCACGCCGTTGATGTCGCGCACCTGCCAGACGAGGTCGCCAGACTCCATGCGGACTCCAGGCAGGCCCCGAGTCGCATTGGCGCGGCCGCGGCCGGTGCCGAAGAGCAGGAACGAAAGGCTTCGATCCTTCACGACCATTCGGCTGACGCCGACGCCGGCGTGGGCCACGGCTCCTGTGAACTCGAAGGGATTGGAGCCTGCATAGGCGCCCGGCAGAACTGGTCCGCCGCCCGCCTCCTTGCGGAGACCGGCATTGCTGCCGGGGTCAAGAATCGTGACTCCGTTGGCCGTGTTCTGAGCCGCAGTGGCGTCGGTGGTGTCTCCGGCCGAGTTAACCAGGGTACCAGTCGCCGTGAAGAAGCCAACCGCAAGCGGGTTCGCCAGGGTGAAGACATCGCCGGTGGTCAACGAGCCTGTGGGAGCCTGAGGAGCCACCTGGACGCTGGCAACGTTGCGCCGGGCGACAGGCACGGCTCTCGCCGTGACGCTGTTTTGACCAGGCACAAGCGGGCCGTTCACCTGGAGCGGGATCGCCCAAACGCAGGCCAGCTCATTGGCGGTCGCCGTGGGCAGAGTGCGGGCGCTGACCCGCGATTCTCCCATCGCGCCCTTGAGGATGAACTCAAGGTAGTAGGAGCCCGTGGCAGAAGCCGTCAGGTCGGGCAGGCCAAAGGCCACCATATAGAGCGACTCTCCGACTTCAAAGGATCGGCGGGTGAAGTCCGCTCGATCCGCCGATACGGCGGCGGCCACTTGAGCCGTGGTCCAGCCAGAAGCCAGGCCCGTGCGGATGTTGGTGTAAGTGGTCCACGAAACCATGTGGAGCCGCATGGAATCCAGCACCGTATCAAGCTCGCCATCGGCCGGATCGTTCTCCACGATCACTTCCCTGCCCGGTCGGATGCCCGGAGAGATCGGCGCGGGGTTCACGTCGTCGTTGCCGTTATAGGCATAGAGGTAGCCCTCGCTGTCGGCGGCGTACATCCAAGACCGCAGTTCGCCGGTGCGCTTGCCGCCCACGGCGATGGAGCTCGGAAGGCCTTGACCTTCGAAGTTGTCCTGCCAAATGCGGCGTCCGCCGGAGAGGTTTGTGATGTCCTCGCCGTGGTAGCCAACAAGCTGGCCGCCTTGGGTGGGGATCATGACTGCCAGCGTGTTGGCCGTCTGCACTCCGCCCGAGTTGAAGGCGGTGAGGAACGTGGTCTGAAGTGGGGCTCCAGGAATAACCGTGGGGTCCAGGAACGAGAATTCAACGACGCCCGCATTGTCGATGGCCATGTACAAGCCATTGTCATCGACAAAGTAGTTCAGTCCGTTTGCAAAGGCTCCGAACGGAGCCGTCGTGCCGCCGCCATGGGTAAACGTGCCAATTGCGTTGCCGCCGGCCGTCGTGACAGTCCAGTTCACGGCGCCCGTATCGACGTTGACCGAGACGACCATGCCAGTTCCGGCGGTGGTCTCTTCGGCGCCAAAAATGAGGTCGCCCGACTCGCTGATGATGGGAGTCGTGGTGAATCCGCCGAAAAGCTGGGCAGGTGCCGGGCCATTGATCTGCCAGAGCACCGTAGTTCGGTTCTCTCCGGCGACGCCCTGGGCATCCAGCGCGACGATGCGGCCGGATTGGAGAGCGACGATCACGACTTGACCCGAAGGAGCCGAAGGCGCGTTGGCCACAACCACCGAAGAAACGATCTCGTCGGCTTCGGCGGGCTGGCCGACGGTGGTCGGGCTGGCAGGGTTGTAGTCGTTGGGCCAAGTCCAGGCCCGCTCAACACCGGCCGAATCTGTCGTGGAGGATCGAAGCGCGTACACGCGGCCGTTCTTGGCGGCTGCGAAGACATAGTCTCGGCCATTGGCCATGCGGGCAATTGCCGGCGCGCTCCTGCCAAAGCCGGTCGGCTCTTCGGCCACTCCACCATTGCGGGCGGCGCGATTGGTGTCGGCAAAGTCCACCGCGTTCTCGGGCGGGTAGACCCAATATTGCGACGTGGTTCCGGTGGTGCGGTCGCCATGGGCGTCCAGCGCGCGGATCTTTCCGTCTTCGCTGGCCACGATGACCACGTCTCGGTTGGTCAGGCTGGGGCCAGCATCGGGCATCTGCATCTGGACAAACGCCGGGGTCGATGTGACGCTGAGGTCGGCATTGCCCACGAGTCGAATGGCATCGGCATAGACGATGCGGCCGTTCTCACTGGTTGGGCCAGAGTTGTCGATGGTCAGGCGAAGCTCGCCCGAGCCATTGATGTGCTCATAACCTGCATTCGGCTGACCAGGCAGGCTCACCCACCCGTTGCCCGAGCTTTGGTCCACGGTGAAGGTGTCGATGACATTGACGCCGCGCTGAAGGGTGTAGCGCGCCTCGCGGGTGAAGTTCGTTCCGGTGTCGTCCGGGGGAATCCACACCTGGAGGAAGTAGAAGCCATCGGGAACGTTCACGTCATAGGCGACGGTGCTCGTCGGAGCAGCCCGCACGGGTGATTCGACCCATGTCGGACCGTTGCTGGTGAACGGAAGAGCGGCCGGGGTTTGGCGAACGAAGTCCGCGCCCGTGATGAGGCTGGAGGCCAGGAGATCGTCCCGCACGTGGCGGACACGGTCTCGGCTGAAGGCCGTTTCGGGCCCAAGCAGCCAGTCGCGCGTGTCTCGGTTGACCCGGGAGGTCTCGGCCGCCGCGGTCGTGGCCGATGCGGCCACCGGGAATGTCCAAGCCTTGTTGAGCCGGCTGGGGGCGCCCGTCAGGTTCACAACGGTTCCATCGTAGGTGAAGCTGTTCACCATGCCGATGGGGTGGGATATGCCGGTTTCGCCGAGGATGAATTCTTCGTTGCGCGAATAGACAGCACGGTTGTTGAAGTTGGCGTCGAGCGCCGAGGCGCTGGTCGGCGGGGCCAAGGCCAGCTCAGCTACGGTGACGCCCGAGGAGCCCAGAGCGGCTCCATCGACCATGGTTTGGATGGTCGCAGAGTCGGCGTAAACCCATTCCTGCCCGGGAGCGGCTTGGGGATCGAGGAACGAGCCCTGGCTGCTGCGGGGGGTGGTGTTGTGCAGAACGATGGAGAGCTCGGTTCCGGTCGGCACAAAGGTGCGAGTCGTGACATCGCCCCCGCTGCCCAGAGGCACCTGGCCGCCGCCAAAAAGGAAGAGGTCTACGACTTGGATCTCATCGCCGCCCACGGCGCCTTCGATCTCATAGACGAAGTGGCGCTGAGGAAAATCGTTGGCGTTGGCCGGGAACCCAGGCGCCGTCGGACCGATGGGCATGTTGACGAAGAGCTGATACTCCACGCCCGGCGTGAGGTTGGTGAAGCGCCAGCGATAGGCCGCGGTTGATCCGCTGGTTTCATCGGTGGTGTTCAGGGTTTGGGCCGTGGTGCGGGCCAGGCGGTAGGGGGCAGAGCCAATGGTCTCTTGATCGTAGTTGAAGGCGAGGTCAACCGCGCCGATGGCGGCGGGGGTGGTCCAGGTTCCGTTGAGGGGAGCCGACGTGCCCGTGATCGTGCCGGTCAGCGACTCATCGTTGTCCATGCGCGCTTCGGCTTCGCGGGCGGGGCTCCACCAGCGCAGAAAGCCGCGGCCCGGGTTGTTGAACGTCGTTTCTGCGGTCAGCGCAGGCGTAGAGGCGCTGAGGGTGGGCCGGCCGTCTCGCCGGTTGCCGCCCTGCTGGCCGCGGAAGTCTTGCGCCACGACCAGCGCGCCCAAAAGGACGATCATCGCTGATCCGGTCAAAACTGTTGCTCGTCGCCGATTCATTTTCATCGCTCTGCTTGCTGTTTTCAAAAACGGGCGGAGGCTCAAAGCCTTTCCGCGAAGGTCGGTCGCATCAATCCCCGGGCGCCTTGGATGGGCGGCAGGAGGTATTTGATGCTGAGAGGGCTGAAGCCCGTGTTGGGAGCGCCAAGGGTGAAGCCCAGTCGGCCGATGGTCGAATCCGTGTTGATTCCGCCTTCGATCACCATGACTTCTCCGGTGGTGGGTTCGCCGTTGATCTTGCGGCCCACATAGCCGTTGACCACCAGCACGTCGCCATTCTCAAGTCTCCGGGCATAGGTCGGCTGGAACCCAAGCGGGTTTCCTCCAACTTCGGCCGGAGTGTAGGGGCCAGCGTTCAGCGGGCGGCGCAGGCCGAGGTAGGACCGTGCCGGAAGCATCCAAAGGGTGCTCTGCGCTCCAATTCGGTTCATCGCTGGGATCAGGCTGACCTCGTAGATGCCGTCTCGATCGGCGATCATCAGATGAAGCTCAAGCTGGTCTCCCGAGGGATACCGCAGGTTGCGCCATCGCCCCGTAATCGAGCTCAGGCCGTTGATCCGCTTTTGCGCCACGGCGGGCTCCGCCGTGCTCACAAAGTCGTATCCACCGGGCACGGTCTGCAGGAAGCTGCCTGCCGCAAAGGCCGGAGTGGCCACGGTGGTCAGGGTGTCCTGAATGCCGTCGCCGTAGATCAGGAGTCCGCCCGCGCCGCTGTTTTGGCCGCTCAGCTGCGAGGAGCCCAGCGCCGAGTTGGGGCTGTCCAGGCCGGACTGCGCCGAGCTCGGCGCGCCGCCCGAATAGCCAAACACGGTGGCCGAGGCGCCAGAAACCGGATCAACGATCCGCTCCACGTGGGTGTAGACATAGCCTGGTCCGCTCAGCTCGGCGGGCGAATGCCAGAAAAGCACCCCCAGGGCCTGTTGCGGCCGACCAGTGACAGGATTCTGGAAAACGACCGGCGCGATGACGCGGTCACCTGTTCCCAGGCGATACCGGTCGATCACTTCGACCGCGCGGCCGTTGCCGGCATCCGCAATCACCACATGGCGCCAAAGCTCCCGGCCCGCAGAGTCCGAAGTCTCTCCCGGGAAGGCGTCGGCGACTTCTGCCGGAGTTCGGTAGCTCACATAGGCGGAGACATCCGAAGGATTGCGCAGGACAAGCGGGGCCGAAGGCTCCATCGCCGGGACGGGCCGCTGCGGGTGGCGAACAAAGCTGGAAATCGTCCGCTGCTCAACGCCATAGGCATCCACCAGCACCACGCGGTTCGCCCGCCGGTCGGCAATCCAGGCCTGGCCCGAAGTTTCGGGCGCAACCGAGACCGGCTCGCTGAACGGAACGGTCTGCGAGGGGTTGACCGAGGCAGCCAAGCCGCCCGAGTTCAGGGTGCGAGTGAGCGACCAGAGCGCGTTGCCGGCGGCATCCACCCGCATGGCGCGGCCTTCATCCAAGACCAGGAATTCGCTGGCCTTGAAGTTCCTCACCGACTGGCTGGCCGAGACCGTGAGTCCTCTTTCGCCGACCGACATCGCGCGCACCTGCTCATCGATGAGCGAAGCCTGCAGCAGCCGAATTCGAACATCTTCAAGGCTCGTGACCCCATCAAGCTGCGGCCACCGGAAGGCCTCCGGCGCAGCGATGTTTTGGAAAGGTCCGCCCGCGCCAACCTTGCGAATGAGGCTGAGCTGGGGCTGCCATGATCGGCGATCCTCTTCCGCCAAGGTCGTGTCGGCGTCGTCCGAAGTCATGTTCGGGTCGTTGCCGCTCACGTCGCGGTCCAATCCCATGATGAAGCCGTCTTGGCGAATGCCCGCCGAGAAACCGGCGCTGATGAGGCCGGGCAGGACACTGTTGCCGCCGACATACATCGTTCGGCCAGCCACCGAAACCGGAGTCTGAGCGGTGAAGCCGAGGAGCACGGTGTACCAATTGACCGGGCTGTATCGGCCCACGGCAAAGCCAGGCAGAAGACGGCCGGCCGCTGTGGTTCGCTCGGGCTCGATCAGGCGATCGGTGCCGTTGCTGACCCGAAGGATCACCGGCATGCTCGTGGAGATGCTGTCGCGAATCGCTCCACGGGTGCCCGCCATCAAGCTGGTGAGGATAATTCGAGTGCGATTCGTGTTGACAATCGGCTCAGCGCGGAAGCGGCTGCGGCCCAGGATGCTGTTTTGGTCCAGCTGGGTTTTGTTGTCGCTCTTGGCAAAGTCAGGCTGCACCAGGCTCGGAACCGAATCCGCAGACTCAATGAAGTTCTCAACCTCGAAAGTCACCGGATCGGGGTGGGCATCGAGCGAGATCACAATGCCGCCGGGGGCCGGAATCGTCGTTCGGATGCTGGCGGCGGTCAGGAAGACCTGATCGCCCGAAACTGTGGGAGACGCGACAAGCCGCAGGCCGGCCAGACGCCGACCGGGGTTGAAGCCGGCCGAGGCGAGCTCTGCCACCAGGCCATCGTTGTCGTTCAGCGTGCCGCGATAGCTCACTCGGTCGGTGAGGGTCGAGCCTTGGTTCAAGAAGAAGCTATGGCTGTCAAAGAGGTCCCATCGGGTCACGAGGTCAAAGTCGCCTCGGCCCGCTTCGCGCAGGTTGAAGAAGGTTCCGCCCGAACCCGTCGGCTCGGCCGTGGTGACCATGACGTGCCCCTTGCTGGAGATGGCCGGCGAGCCCAGAACTCTGCGGTTCGGAGTGGCGTCGTCAGGAAACTCCAGCGAGCCTCGAACGAAGTTGTTGCCCGGAACGAGCCCCGTGAATGCGGTGCTCCAATCCAGCAGGTAGTCCAGCCGGTAGGCCAGGTCGTCGCTGGGGTCATTGGGGGTCGTCGTGCCGTCAAAGTCCATCCCGGCCGTGTTCGAAATGGTCACGGTGAACTCGCCCGCATTTGCGGTCGGCGCAGGGCTGCCCGAGAATCGGGCATTCATCGTGGCCGGTGTGAATACTTGACCATTGGCATCCATCACCGTCAGGCGAAAGCCCGTGGCCGGTGAGTTGAGGCCGTTCGCCAGAGAAATCGGGGCTCCGCTGAGGGCTGCCCGGCTTCTGATGGTCAGGGTTGTCCCGGACCGGTTCACGGACACAGGAGCTTCGCCTCGGGCGCCAATCCAAACGCTGGCCAAGCCTGCGGGGCGGCCAATGTCGGGGAGGGTGGGCACATAGGCGACGACATCGGAGCCTCCGCTGCCATCGTTGATCGGAATGAGGCCAATCGCCGGCGCTGCGGACGGCTGACCAAGCTGGCTCGCTCCTTGAAGGATGTACGGAGCGTTGGCAGGAGTCTGAACAAACTGAAGACTGCGGACGTCCACGAGGCCAAGCAGCGGCCCGCCGCCCATTCGGTCTCCCGAGACCAGGACGACATCAGAGCTGGGCGCCGGCGCAATCAGATTCGGGTTCGTGGCGCCAGGAAGGCTGAGGGTCCGAACAGGAGTCTGGACAGCCGAAGCCGTATAGAGCAGGTCGTAAATGAAGATTTCGCCGCCCTGGCCAGCCACCCACACTTGGTGGACCATCGGCTCGCCCGCTCCTGTGGGACGGGCCACTGCGCAATTGGGGGCATAGACGTAGACCGGGGCCGACACCGAGACGCCAGGCTCATGGGTCCAAATTCGATCGTGATAAGAATCGGACGAGCTGGCGTTGCTGAAGTCTTGGAAGCCGTCGTCAGGGTTGCCGTTGTTATCCAGGTCTGCGGACGGGCTGCTGTCGAAGACAGCGATTCCCGTTGCGGTGCCCACCACAGTGCGGCCTTGGGCCACGACGGGCGCCGTGGTTGGCGAGAAGCTGGAGTCATTCCAGTCCTGCAGCAGCGGAGCCGGAATGTCTGCGCCGATGCTGTTCGACCGGCGTGAGACAGACTGCGCGCCGATCGAGACGGAGGCGGCAAAGTTCAGAACGTTCACCGCGAACTTCGCGGCGCTGACATAGGAAAGGTCTCGGTAGGCCGGCTGACTTCGGAAATTCAGGTTGTCGCTGATGCCAGAGGAGTTGAAGCCTCGGCTAAGGACGGCGGAAACGCCCTGTGTCGTGACGATCTGCCAGCCCGCGCCGATTTGGCCTACGCCAACGACTTGGCCTCCCGGAGCGTTAAAGCGGGCGACCGGCTCAAGGCGCTGTGAATCCCAGAGCTGCCGAAGGAACAAGTTGACTGCTGCGCCCGAGGGTGTCGCTGAAACAGCGCTGAAGTTGGTGAGGGAGGCAAGGCCCATCGACCGCACTTCATTTGAGCCCAAAAAGTAGGGCCGATTCAAGAGGGGATGGCTGACATCAACGCCTAGGTTTCCAGGGGTCGTCTCCAGAACAAAAGGAAGCGGGGCGCCCGAAGCCGGGTTCATGCCAACGGTTTCGCCGGGATATGGGGCGATGTCGATCCAAAGCACGCCGCCTTGGTCGACGTAGGCGCGCAGCATCTCGATCTGCGGCCCGGTCAGGCCCGGATTGGTCATGGGCAGCAGAAGAGCGTCGTAGTCGGTGAGCTGATCAAGGGTGGCTGTGCTCAGCAAAACCTCCCAATATCCAGCGTCCCGCTTGGTCAGGGGGTCGCCTTCCTGAAGGGTTGAGGACATCAGCCCAGACCAGCGGGAGAGCATGGAGGCATCCACGGCCTTGCCCCGCGGAGATGTGAGGTTCCAAGAAGCGGGCTTGAGTCCCTGATCCTGGTCAAGCTGGCCCCAAGCGTGGGGCCGAAGCGCGCGCTCGGCAGCGCCCGACCGCCAAGGCTGGGTGAGAACGCCCACGTGGATATCCAGCGCCCGAGGGGCGAAGGAGACCGGCTGAGCCAGGGCCGCCCCGGCAAGGGC
>JBGSIR010000360.1:0-2654 GCA_041742415.1 Fimbriimonadaceae bacterium
CTGCTGATGGAGGACGACCGCTTTGCCATCAGCCCCGGCGAAAAGCCCGGAGCCCACACCAGCGGCGTGGCTCTGCCCATCGGTCCCGCCGCGACCGGCGAAGGCGCCCTCATCTTTCGCTGGCGCAGCCCCGGCGCTCCAGGCTGGAGCCACAGCCCCGAGTTTCGCAAGGTGCTGGAGGAGGCCCGCATTGGCATCCGGCTCATTTTGGTGGGCGCCAGCACTCCCGCCAACCGCTACGAAGCCGCCACCGAGGTCTCGCGCATCATCAGCTCCAGCCCCTATCTGGAGGAGATTCTGCAGCTCCTGGTGACCATGACCGCCGCCCGCTTCGACTATAAAGTCGTCACCGTGCGCCTGCTGGATGAGCGCCGCCACGAGCTCATTCTCCGCGCCACCCAGGCCACACATAAGGCCTACCAAAACAAGCGGGCCATCCGGCTGAACGAATCCATCGCCGGGCGCGTTCTGGCCGAAAAGCGCGTGGCGGTGGTGCGCGACGTGCAGACCGACGAGGACTACATCGGCCACGACCTGGCCCGCGACCAAGGCCTGCGCAGCATGATCTGTCTGCCGCTCATGATCCACGACCGCCCGGTCGGCGTTCTCACCTGCTACACCGGCGTGGTGCGCGAGTTTCCCGACGACGAAGTGGAAGCCCTGCGCGCTTTGGCGCAGCAGGCGGCGGTCAGCATCGAGCACGCCAAGCTGCAGGTGCGCACCACGCTGATGCAGGAAATGCACCACCGCGTGAAGAACAATCTGCAGCAGGTGGCTTCCCTGCTCCGGCTGCAGATTCGCCAAAGCCACTACAAAGACCCGGCCCAGGCGCTCACCGATTCGCTCAGCCGCATTCTTGCCATCGCCAGCGTTCACGAAATGCTGAGCCGCGAGGACCTGGACCACGTGAGCCTGCGAAACATTGGCGAAATGCTGGCGCTGAACATGCAGCAAAGCATGATCCCCCCGCACAAGCGCATCCGAATGGAGATTCGGGGCGATGACGTCTATCTGAACACCAATCAAGCCACCCAGGCGGCGCTCATCATGAACGAGCTGATTGCCAACGCCATCGAGCACGGCTTCGGCGCTCTGGATGAGGGCGAGATTCATGTGACGGTGGAGTATCGGCAGGGCGAGATCGGGCTGTGGGTCAGCAACAACGGCGAACCCCTCCCCGAAGGCTTCGACCCCTCCAAGGGCCAGCTCGGCCTCCAAATCATCTCCTCCCTCTCGCGCTCACTGGGCGGCAGCTTCAAAATCGAAAACCGCCTCGGCTGGACGGTCGCTGAGGTCAAATTCAGCCGGGCCCGCGCGGAGTAGGGTTAGCTACGACGGCCTGGAGGTGCACATGCTCTCACTACACCCCTTTATAGTGGTACTTATCCTTCGTGTCAAAGAATTCTTTAGTGAGAGTGCGGTACCGATGGATTTGATCAGTTTTCAGACCAGACAGAATCGGGTGTTCTTCGCACCAATCTAGGTACTTCAGGATTTCCTCGTTCGCCTCATCGCACATCCTCTTCTTCTCCGACGCTTTAGCTGAACCGACATTCCACCACTGAAACAGCATATGCTTGAAACCTGCACGCGCTGATTCGTGAACTATTACACCAAATGGGGACGCATTACTTTCCGAGGCATACGCGTTTGAGACCGGAGGGCCAAGCACAACTCTCTCAACGAACCTAGTGGCCGTAGACCCTTCGCCCAGTCCTTTCACAAGTTGCGAGCCTTCGGCAACTTGCCCAAAAGCAATGGCCCCTCTAACAAAAAACTGATGCATAGGGTTTTTTGTAGCCGTAAAAACCCTATACATACTTTCCATGACTTGTCGGGAGAACTGCTCGATTTCCACTTGCTCTCCAACCACAAAAGCACCATCATTCATAGGATAATATCCCAGACTTCCGCTCAAGTGCTGACTAGCGACCGAATGAAGCTTCGCGACAAAGTTGGCAGCTTGAGAGACTGACCTTGTCATGAAGGATCGCGTACCAGAAACGTCCACCCAGAAAACATACTTCTGCTCAGCATCTGGCACTTTCTTAACATTGAAATAGGGCGCGGTGTTCTCCACGAGGCGATCTTACCCCTATCCATTTAGCCTAAGTTCACTCCCTTGCCAACTGAATTGCCCGCACCACTGCACTGGCCTTGTTCAGACACTCCTGATACTCCTTAGCCGGATCAGAATCAAAAACGACTCCGGCGCCGGCTTGGACGTAGGCGGTGCCGTTCTTCACCAGCATGGTGCGGATGGCGATGGCGAGGTCGACGTCGCCGTTGGCCGAAAGGAAGCCAACCGCTCCGCCATAGAGGCCGCGCCGGGTGGGTTCGTTTTCTTCGATGATCTCCATCGCCCTCACCTTGGGGGCGCCGCTGAGGGTGCCGGCGGGGAAAGTGGCGCGGATGAGGTCGACGGGGCCGAGGCCTTCGCGCAGGCGTCCCGAGACGTCGCTCACGATGTGCATCACATGGCTGTAGCGCTCAATGCGCATCAGCTCCTCGACCTCCACCGAGCCGTAGTCACACACCCGGCCCAAGTCGTTGCGGCCGAGGTCCACCAGCATGGCGTGCTCAGCGCGCTCCTTCTCGTCGGCCAGCAGCTCGGCCTCCAGGGCGAGGTCTTCGGCGTGGTCGGCTCCCCGGGC
>JBGSIR010000361.1:0-1555 GCA_041742415.1 Fimbriimonadaceae bacterium
GCTGGGCCGAGGCCGAGCGGCAGGTGGTGGAGGCCATGACCCGATGCTTGGCATCCTCCTGATCAACAAGCCCATCGGCATCACATCGCACGACGCCGTGAACCGGGTGCGGCGGCGGCTGGGCGTAAAGCGGGTCGGCCACGCGGGCACCCTCGACCCTCTCGCGGAGGGCCTGCTGGTGATGGCTGTCGGACCCGCCACCCGATTCCTTCAGTACCTGAGCCTGGAGCCCAAGGTGTATGAGGCGGTCTATTCCTTCGGCGAGGCCACGCCCACCTATGACGCCGAGACCGCCGGGGAGGGCGAGACAAAGCCCTTGCCTGGGCCGTTGGACGATCTGATTGCCGAGGCGCTTCCGCGCTATCTCGGCGCCATCCACCAGCTCCCGCCCATCTACAGCGCGGTGAAGAAGGACGGCAAAGCGCTTTACAAATATGCCCGCGCCGGAGAGGACGTGGAGCGGACTCCCCGCGAAGTCTTCATCGATGCTTATGAGCCGCAGGGCGGCGAGGGCGCGCTTCGAAGCTTTCGCATTGTCTGCTCGGGAGGCACCTACATCCGCACTCTCGCTCACGACCTCGGCGCCGACCTCGGCTGCGGCGCTCACCTGGCCAGGCTGGTGCGAACTCAAGTCGGGCGGTTTCATCTGCCCGAAGCGGCCGATCTGGACGACGAGGACCTCGCGGGCCAAATCATTCCTCTGGCCGAGGCCCTGCCGCCCATGCCCATTGTTCAGGTGGAGCCCAGCGAAATGGACCGGGTGCGCAACGGCAACGCCATTCCGATTCGTAGGGAGATTCCAGGGCGCTTTGTGGCCCTGGCCGACAGCGACGGGGCCGTTTTTGCCGCCGCCCGGGTGGGCGAAGACCACCTGCAGCCCGAATGCGTGATTCCGCCCGAAGCCCTCAGCCGCTGATTTCCACCGCGCCGTGGCCGGGCTGGCTTCCGATGCTTCCCCAGCTCCTCATCACCGTTGTCTGGCTGGTGATCTCTGGCATCGCGCTTTGGCTGGACCCCAGCCCGCGCGGCCACGGCACCCACATGCAGCTTGGCTTTGCGCCCTGTCCGTCGGTCGCGCTGCTTGGCCGCCTCTGCCCCGGATGCGGCATGACCACGAGCTTTGCCCACATGGTGCGGCTGCAGTTTGTGGATGCCTTCCAAGCCAACGCCTTCGGCCCGGTTCTCTATGGCGGGCTCACCCTGATGGGCGTCATCATGGGCTGGGGAAGCATTAGCAGGCGGCAGGTGATGGTGAATGGCCAGCGCCTGGAGGGCCTGCTGCTGGTGGTGCTCCTCTCCTTCATGGCCTATGCGGCGTACCGCTTCTTCTCCCCGACGGGCTGAGCGGGCAGAATGACGGCATGAATGTCTGCTTTGGCGAGGGATCGTCGCCCGCTGACGCCGTCTTGGCCTGCGCCCCGGCGGGGCTCATTACGGCCGCCAGCCTTGCTGAGGCGGAAGTTTGGGTGGTGGGCGTGCCCGACGCCGAAGCTCTGGCCTCGGCCCGCTGCCTGAAAGCCGTGGTGATTCCATGGGCCGGCGTCAGCGAAAAGGC
>JBGSIR010000362.1:0-2149 GCA_041742415.1 Fimbriimonadaceae bacterium
GGAGGCGATGGAGAAGGCCGACGGCGGAGACCCCGAGTCGGCGCTGCGCGACCTGAAGCCGCTCGCCCCGTGGCTGGCCGATTATTGGAAGTACTGGCTGGCCGTGGGCACGCTCCACAATCGACTGGGGCAGTTTGTGGAGGCCGAGGCGGCCTGCCGCGACCTCCTGGACAAATTCCCGGCCTGCGAGCCTGCCTATGGCGAGCTTGCGGCGGCGCTCTTCTCTCAGGAGCAGGGCGAGGCGGCCTACGAGATGCTTCAGCAGGCCCAGCAGCAGATGCCTCAGTCGGTCTCTTTGGCCGTCAACCTTGGCCTGGCTGCCGCGCGCACGGGCTGCAAGGAAGAGGCCAAGGCTTTGGCCCAGCAGCTCCGGGCCGCCATCCAGCCGGATGAAGACCTGGAGGCCATCCTCCAGCAGATGGAAGCCTAAGTCTGCCGCCCCGATTCATGCGGGGCGGCCAGCTTTTCCCCAGGCACTTTTCCCAGTTTCAAAAGCAGCCTGTAGGAATCCCCGGTGACATGCCGATGATTCATCCAGGACCTGCCGCGTCAGTGGCGGTTCCGGATGAGGAATATGCCGCACTTCAGCTATGTCGCCATGGACGGGGCCGGGAGGACGATCAAGGCCACGATGGAGGCTGAGAACGAAGCCCTGGTTTTGGCCAAGCTTCGTGAGCGCAATCTGCAGATCGTTGAGATCAAGGAAGGCGGCGGCCGTTCGCTTTCGATGGGGCAGAAGAAGGTCAAGCCGAAGAGCCTCGTCGTCTTCAGCCGCCAGTTTGCCACGATGATCGACGCGGGCATCCCGGTGCTTCGGTGCCTGGAAATCCTCTCCACCCAAACCAAGGACCCCGCCATGATCGGCGCCCTCCAGGCCATCACGAACGACGTGAAAGGCGGCATGGCGCTGAACGAGTCGATGGTGAAGCACCCGAAGGTCTTCAGCAAGCTCTATGTGAACATGGTGCGCGCCGCCGAATTGGGCGGCATCCTGGACATCATTTTGGACCGCCTTGCAGGCTTCCTGGAATACGAAGCCGACGTCCGCGCCAAGATCAAGGGCGCGATGATGTACCCCGTGCTGGTCATCTTCTTCTCGATGATCATGCTCATGGTGCTCTTCAGCTTTGTTCTGCCGAAGTTCAAGGAGATTTTCGACGGCATGGATGTGGAGCTTCCCGCCCTCACCGCCGGACTCTTTGCCATTGGCACCTTCATGCAGAGCTACTGGTGGACCATCGTCCTCTTCAATGTGGGCCTCTTCGTGGCCTATAAGATGTGGGCCAAGACCCCGAAGGGCGGCTATCAGCTCGACTTTTTCAAGCTCAAGATCCCCATGGTGGGCGAGCTCATCCTCAAGATGTCGGTGGCGCGCTTCTGCCGCACCTTCGGCACCCTCATCAATTCGGGCGTGCCCATCATGCGCAGCCTGGAGATTGTGGGCGAGACCCTCGACAACAAGGTTTTGGCGGGCGCCATTGAGCAGACCCGCGCCAGCGTTCGCGAAGGAAACAAGCTCAGCGTGCCTCTGGCCGAGAGCGGCTTCTTCCCGACCATGGTCACGCACATGATCGACGTCGGCGAAGAGTCGGGCCGCCTCAGCGACATGCTCGTGAAGGTCGGCGACTTCTATGATGCCGAAGTCGAGGCCACCGTCAAGGGCCTCACCTCGATGATCGAGCCGCTTCTCATCATCTTCCTCGGCGTTGTGGTCGGCTTCATCGCCATCTCAGTCATGACTCCCATCTTCTCGATCGTCAACAGCGTGTCGAACTAAAGAAGCAAGAACTTGAGGCACGCTATGGACGAACGAATGGACCTGGAAACGCTGGTGGAGAAGCATCTCCGCCAGCCTTCCGAAGAGACGCGGGAGATGATCTTCGACCGCGCTCGCCCCATCGTCGAGCGCCTGGCCCGCCGGTTTGCCGGCTCAGAAACGGTCGAAGACCTGGTGCAGGTCGGCTTCATCGGCCTGTTGAATGCCCTGGGCAAATTCGACCCCGACGCCAACGTCCGCTTCAGCACCTATGCCACTCACCTCATCACGGGTGAAATCAGGCATTACCTGCGCGACAAAACAGCGATGATTCGCGCTCCTAGAGAGCTTCAAGAATTATCTTTCCGTATCAACAGACTGGTTCAGAACCTG
>JBGSIR010000363.1:0-3682 GCA_041742415.1 Fimbriimonadaceae bacterium
GGCTGACGGGCGCGCTGCCCCTGAGCCCCTCGGCGGCGCGGCGGCTGGTGCGGGATTATGGGAGCGATGTTTGGCTGCTCCTGGACCTGATCGAGTACGATGCTTCAGCCCTGAAGCCAGGCGTGCGCCGGCTGGACCTGAGCCCCGTTCGCGAGGCAGTGGCGCGGGCCGAGGCCGCCCACCAGGAGGCGCCGATCCGGTCTCCGCTCTCGGGGCAGGAACTCATGTCGCTGCTGAACTTGGCGCCCGGCCCTGAGGTCGGGCAGGCCAAGAAGATGCTGGATGACGCGGTGGTGGAGGGCCAAGTTGCGGCGGGCGACTCGGCGGGGGCGGCGGAATGGATCAAAAACCAATGGTCCGCCGCGCATCGCAAAGACGCCAAACAGCGTAACATGGAAAAGCCTCGCTGAGCCGCCCCATGTCGCCCCCCCGTTTGTTGAATTTCCCTGCGTTTTGGCTATTGGTTGGCCTGCTTCTGGTAGGCGCCTGGCAGGTCGTTGCGCCCTTCTTCAGCTCCATCATGTGGGGAACGGTGCTGTCGGTGCTTCTCTACCCGCTGTTTGTGCGCGTGAAGCCCCGCTTTGGCGCTTCGGCGGCAGCCTGGGTCAGCGTGCTGGTGGCGGCGCTCGTCATCGTCATTCCCTTCGGCGGCATCGGGGTCTACATCGGATTTCAAGTCAACAGCCATGTGCAGGAGGTCACCGATAGCACGGGCAGCTACACGCTGGCCCAACTGGGCGGCGAGCTTGACAAAATGAGCCAGCCTCTGGCCGCCATGTTCGGCGCGCCGAACTTTAAGGCGAGCACATGGGTGGCGGAAAACAGCGAGATGGTGCAGGACTGGGTGACGAACGCCGCCACCGAGGGCGCCAAAGGCTTTGTCTTGACCCTGGCCTACCTCTTTATCTCGCTCATGTCGATGTTCTTCATGATTCGAGACGGGCATAAGCTGCTGCCCATGGCCTACGATATCTTTCCCCTCAAGCGGCAGGAGACGCGGGCGCTGCTGGTGCGTCAGGGCATCACCATTCAATCGGTGTTCTTCGGCGTCATTGTCGTGAGCCTGATTCAAGCTGGGCTCGCAACTTTGGGCTACGCGCTGGCCGGGGCCGAACAGTGGCCGCTTTGGGGCATCATCACCTTTGTCTTTGCCTGCATCCCGTTCATCGGGGCGCCGGCGGGCTATGTTCCGGTGGGCATCCTCCTGTTCGCGAATGGCCGCACGACGGAGGGCGTCATTTTGCTGGCCTTCTGCTTCGGCGTCATTTCCAACATCGACGGCATCCTCCGCATGATCTTCATCGGCGACCGCGCCAAGCTGCCTCAGCTTCCGCTCTTTTTTGCGCTGATTGGAGGCGTCTTTGCCTTCGGTCCGGTCGGCATCATGGCGGGGCCGATGATCCTCGCCGCGGGGCTGTCTTTGATTGACTTCCACCGAGACCACCTTCGCGTGATGAAGGCTGCTGAAGACCCAGAAGAGGCCGCGCGGCAGGCCGCGGAAAACGCGAGCCAAGAAGGCGCCAAGAAGCCCGAATGGGTTGAAAAGCTGAAGCGCCGCCGAAAAACGGACTGATTTCGGCGGACTGCTCTCAGCTCTGGCTTTGCCGCTGAATCGCGGCTTCGACCAGCCCCAGGAACAAGGGGTGCGGGCGGTTGGGGCGGCTCTTGAACTCGGGGTGAGCCTGGGTTGCGACGAAGAAGGGGTGATTGGGCAGCTCGATCATCTCGACCAGGCGGTAGTCGGGCGAAACGCCGCTCACGACCAGTCCAGCTTCGATGAGCCGCTCGCGGTAGTCGTTGTTAACCTCGTAGCGGTGGCGGTGCCGCTCGCTGATGCGGGTGGAGCCGTACAGGCGGTGGGCCAGGGTTCCGGCGGTGAGGTTGCAGGGGCAAGCGCCCCGGCGCATGGTGCCGCCCTTCTCCTGGATGTCTTTTTGGTCGTGCATCACGTGCACCACGTGGTGGGGCGCGTCGCCAAACTCCTGGCTGCTGGCGCCCTCCAATCCGCAGACGTTGCGGGCAAATTCGATCACGGCCATCTGCAGCCCCAGGCAGATGCCCAGGAACGGCAGGCCGGATTCGCGGATGTGCTTGAGCGCGGCGATTTTGCCTTCGATGCCCCGCCCGCCAAAGCCGGGTGCGATGACCACGGCGTCGGCTCCTTTCAGGGCTTCCACGGGGTCCACTCCGTCTTCAAAGCTGTCGCTGAGGATCCATTCGATTTCGACTTTGCGGCGGCGGCCAATTCCGGCGTGGGTCAGCGCTTCGGCAATCGACTTGTAGGCGTCGCCGTTTTCGATGTATTTGCCAACCACGGCAATGCGCACCGTGCCCTCAGGGTGATGGATGCGCTCGACAAGGTCTTCCCAGTCGGCCAGGTCAGGCTCGCGGCTCTCCATTCCCAATCGCTCCATGACCAGCGGCGCGAAGCCCAGCTTTTCATAGAGCAGGGGCACTTCGTAAATCGACTTTGCGGTTCGGCTCTCCAGCACGGCCTCCTTGGGGACGTCGCAGAAGAGGCTGATCTTTTCTTTCACGTCGTCGGGCAGGTCGCGCTCGCTCCGGCACACCAGAAAGTCTGGCGAGATGCCGATTTGGCGCATGTTGATGACCGAGTGCTGGGTCGGCTTGGTTTTGATCTCTTCCCAGGGGCCGACGGTCGGGATGTAGGTGACGTGGATAAAAAGCGTGTTCTCGCGCCCGAGGTCCTTACGCATCTGGCGGATGGCCTCCAGGTAGGGAAGCGACTCAATGTCGCCGACCGTGCCGCCAATTTCGACCAGCACAATATCGGCCTTCTGCCGCTCGGCCACGTCGGTGATGCGCCGCTTGATTTCGTTGGTGACGTGGGGGATGACCTGCACGGTGCCGCCCAGGTAGTCGCCCCGCCGCTCGGCGTCGATGACATGGCGATAGACCTTGCCGGTGGTGATGGAGCTGCCCTCTTCGCACTCCACGTCGATGAACCGCTCGTAGTGGCCGAGGTCAAGGTCGGTTTCCGCGCCGTCTTCGGTCACAAAGACTTCGCCGTGCTGGAAGGGGTTCATCGTGCCGGCGTCGACATTGATGTAGGGGTCGAGCTTGAGCGGGGCGACGGTGAGCCCCCGGGCGCGGAGCAGCCGCCCCAGGCTCGCGGCAGTGATGCCCTTGCCGATGCTGCTGACAACTCCCCCGGTGACAAAAATATACTTGGCCATGCTCCTCACTCCTCAAGGACCGGCCCCACCCCGGTCTTCGCCATTATGGGGGACGGAGCACTGGTCCGGCAGGCTTCTGGGCTGCCGAAATTGCGAAGGGCCCTTTTTGCGGGGGCCATCTGGGCGCGCGCCCCTCACCCCCTGCCCCCTCTCCCCGTCCCGAGGCGAGGGGGTTCTCAGCTCGGAGGCTCTTTTCTGGAGCGGCAGAGGCCTTCGAGATGGGCGAGCCATTCAGCACTTTTCACCTTGTGCTCCTCAATCAAATCTAATTCCGGAATCGATACGACCATCAGCCCGAGCTGATCCATCTTGTGAATCAGTTCGTCGGACTCCTCTTCTCCCTCCTTCAGCAGCTCCACCACCAGCCTGGCCTCAGCGCAGTAGAAATCCACCACTCGCCCGGCGACGGGGTGTTGGCGGCGCCACTTGAAGCTTTGGCGACGGTCGCGGGTCCAGAGCCAGAAGGCGGCTTCGGCGGGGGAGGG
>JBGSIR010000364.1:0-1943 GCA_041742415.1 Fimbriimonadaceae bacterium
CCGATGGCGGTGCGCCAGCGGATGGCGCCAGTGCTGGCAGCCAGGCTCATCACAAAGCCGCTGGTGTTCAAATAGAGGCCGTCGCCGAACTGCGTGGGCTCGGTGAGCGGGTCAAGTCGGGTGAATCGCCGCCGCCAGACCGTCTGCTGGGTGATGACGTCCATCGAAATCATCTCGCCGTTGCGGCTGGTGGTGATGACGCTGGACTGATAGGGGGTGAGGCGCGGGTTCAGGCCGCCCACCACATCATAGGGCTTGGCGTAAAGCGGGGTGCCGTCGGTGAGCGAAAGCGCCATGAGCTTGCTGCCCGAAAGCGGAATCACGACTCCACTGTCGGTGGCCACCGGCGCGCCGGAGATGCCGTCAAGGCTCTGGTACTGCCAAACGATGGATCCGGACTGGCCGTTCAGGTGGAACACCGAGTTGTCGTCGGAGGCCGCCAAAATGTTTGAGCCAACCTGCTTCAGGCCCAGCCGGAAGTTCGCCTCAAGCGGAGCGCCCACCGGGAATCGCCAAATCTGGTTGCCCGTGGCTTTGTCCAGGCAGTAAACGCGGCCGCCCACGGCCACATAGACCCGCTCGCCGATGACAAGCGGAGAGCCCGAAGGCGAAACCGGAGTCGACTCAACCCAGCGCCAAGCCAGCGGCACGGGTCCATTCACATCCGCCGAAGCGGCGGCCAGCAGGCTCATGCCTGCTGTGCTGATCAAGAGAGGCTTTGCCCAACGCATCACGCCAAATTCCCAAGAGGCCGATGCCCCGGCAGATGATAGCACCTGCCAGGCGGCCCTCGCATTTCTTAGGACGCGGCCAAGGCCCTCGGCGTAACGCCTCTGCGGCAATTTCTGAATCTGGGGCCCGCCCTGCCCTTTGGTCCGCCCAGAGCCGCGCCGATTCATGTATCATAGCTGGCTCAAGAGGGCTTATAGCTCAGTTGGTTAGAGCGCACCCCTGATAAGGGTGAGGTCACTGGTTCGAATCCAGTTAGGCCCACCACCTCTTCGAGTCGAAAGCCAGCGCGCCTGGGTAGCATCGCTCCCGCATGGCTGGCGCCCCTTTCCCCACGGCCCTTTCGGTGCACGGCATCCGCATGGAGTTTCCGGGCGTCGTCGCCCTCAGCGGGGTCTCCATCGACTTTTTGCCCGGCGAAGTTCACGGCGTCATTGGCGAAAACGGCGCGGGCAAGAGCACGCTCATGAAGATTCTGAGCGGAGTGCAGCTTCCCACCGAAGGCGAAGTCCGCCGCCAGGGCAAGCCCGTTCGATTTGCCGGAGTGCGCGATGCCATGGCCAACGGGGTCGCCATGATTCACCAGGAGCTGGACGTGATTGACGACCTCACCGCCAGCGAAAACATTTTTCTTGGCTCCGAGCTGGCAAGCCTCGGCCTGCTGAAGTCCAAGGAAATGGACCGGCAAGCCGACGCCCTGCTGCAGCGGGTGGGCGCCTCCTTCCCTTCCTCCACCCCCGTGGGCAGGCTTTCGGTCGCGGGCAAGCAGCTCGTGGAGATCGCAAAGGCCCTCAGCCACAACGCCGACGTTTTGATCCTGGATGAGCCCACCGCCGTGCTAAGCGAGCGAGAGACGGAGGCTCTTTTCCGCCTGATCAAGGAGTTGAAGGCCGAGGGAAAGACCCTCATCTACATCTCCCACCGCCTGGCCGAAGTCCAGGAGCTTTGCGACCGGGTGACCGTTCTCCGCGACGGCGAGCTGATTGAAACGCTGGACGACAAGCCCTTCACCCCCGAGCGCATGGCCGACCTCATGGTGGGCCGCACCCTGGGCGACCACTACCCTCCCGCCGGACAGCACGAGCTGGGGCCTGTGGTGATGGAGCTGAAGGAAGTCTCAAGCCCCCCGGTCGTTCACGGCGCCAGCCTGAGCCTGCGGGCGGGCGAGATTGTGGGGCTCTCCGGGCTCATCGGCTCCGGCCGCACCGAGCTGG
>JBGSIR010000365.1:0-1857 GCA_041742415.1 Fimbriimonadaceae bacterium
GGCGTCTTCGGTGAGCTGGAGCGCGATCAGCTCGGCGCCTTCCTGGCTTGCGGCGATGCGCCGGGCCACCGAGCGCTGGATGCGGTCGTAAGCCTCCCGAAGCTCAGCGGACACGGCGGGCGCTTCGTCCTCGCGCGGCTGATAGAGGAATCCCTCTTCGTTGGCCTCCACCGTGATGAGCGAGCGCACCTTGAGCTGGTAGGGGAACATCATCTTTTCCTGGATGGCCTTCTGCATGGCGCGGATGTCTTCGGGCGGCAGGGCCTTGGGGCTGCTGACCACGGCCAGAAGATCGCGCCCATTTGCCTCCATGGGAATTTCGATCTCCTCCAGGTCGGCCCCGGGCACCTGCGAGAGATAGTCACGGATGACGGTGGTCACGCCCGCATAAAGGTTCTCGCGCCGCGCGGATTCCTGCCTTTGGGCTGACTGTTCTGAGGTCTCGAACACGCGGCCATCGGGGCTTCGGTCGGTGCTGATGAGCGAGCGCACCACCAGGTCAATGTTGGGGTTGACCTTTTCGCGCAGGCTCGCCTCCATTCCCTCCACAACGCTCTCCTCAAATGCGCGGGGAGTGAGATATTGGACAAAGACCTGCACTCGGCCGCCTTTCGCGTTGTGCTCTGGCACTCCTTGCAGCGAGGCGCCCTGGATGAAGTTGGGTCCAAGCTCGCTGAGGTTCGATCGCAGCGCCTGGGTGAGGCTGGCGCGCTCAAACTGCTCCACCAGCGATCGAGTGAGGAAGAAGCCCATGACGACGAGCAGGCCCAGGCTCCATCCGAACTGGTTGAGAAAGCCCCGAAAGCCCTCGCCGCTGCGCTTGGCGTTCAAGCCATAGAGGGTGAAGACTCCGGCGGCGGCCAGCTCAATGGCGAGCAGGTTCACGAGGAAGAGCAGGAACGCGCCCCAGCCCAGCCCCATCTCGCCTGCGGCCCAGCACACTCCCGAGCTGGCCAGCGGAGGCACGAGCGCGGTGGCAATCGCGACTCCCGGCAGGGCGGCGTTGATCTTCTTGTTCACAAGAGCAAATGCGCCCGCCAGGCCAGAGGCAAAGGCGATGAAGATGTCAAATAGGTTGGGCCGCGTGCGGGCCAGCACTTCGCCCGGAAGCTCGGCCATGGGCGAGACCTTGGCGACCAAAAAGGCCAGCGCCACCACGACCACCACGCCCGAAAATTCGGCGACGAGCGAGGCCAAGAGCAGCTTGCGCGAGCTGGTGATGAGCCCCATGGCGATGCCAAAAATCGGCCCCATCAGCGGCGCCACGAGCATCGCGCCAATCACCACGGCGGTGGAGTCGCTCAGCAGGCCATAGGCGGCGATGATGGTGGAGAGCACCGCCAGCACATAGTACGACCGCTTGGGCCGAGACATATCGGCGACGTTGACCCGGCAGGAGTTCTTTTCGTCGGTCGAGAGCTCCAACGGCTTCCAGAACGGCACAACAGACCCTATGTTACTTGACCTCCGCCTCGGGCCACCCTGGGCCCGGTGAGCGAACTGGGTCAGCGCAGCCGCAGCCGCGCGCCTGCATAGATCAGATCCGGATTTGAAATACGGTTGAGCTGGCACAGGCGGCGCATCAAGATGTTGTAGCGCGCGCTGAGGCCCGACAGGGTTTCTCCCGGCAAAATCAGGTGCTCGGAAGGGCGAGCTTCCACCGGCGGTACGGACGAATTTGGCGGGGAGGGCGGCGCCGGCTCCGGCTGCTCCCAGACCACTTCGGCCATCGTTCCTTTCGCGGCCGCGGTGATGCGTCGGGCTGGCTTGGCCAGGGTGAATTCTGCTCGCCAGTCCCCCTGCGGATCGACGCTGGCTTCGCCCAGCGGCGCGCCATCGGCCATGACTTCGATGGTC
>JBGSIR010000366.1:0-1869 GCA_041742415.1 Fimbriimonadaceae bacterium
TCCCAGGCCATGGGCATGAGGCCGAGCAGCGCGGCCCGCTCCTCCAGCTTGGGGTGCGAGGCGCCGGCCTGGCTCATGCCGCTGAGGTCGCCCTTGACGTCGGCCATGAAGACCGGCACGCCCATGCGGCTGAACTGCTCGGCCATGATCTGCAGGGTCACCGTTTTGCCGGTGCCGGTGGCTCCCGCGATCAGTCCGTGGCGGTTGGCCAGCTTGGGCAGCAGAACGACTGGCTCTTCGGCCAAGCCGAGCATCATGGGCTCAGGAGGGGTGGACATGCCCCAAAAGGATACCGGCGGCGGGCAAATCTGGCTCATGCCAGTCTTTTTGCCAGGTCTAGACGGCCATGAAGTAAAGGTATGTTATGCATTGAGGCGGAGGGGTCCCCTGTGGGTTCTACAAATGAAGCTGGCGGCTTTCTCAACTTTCACGATTCTTCTCTTGGCGCTTCCCGGATGCGGGAGCCAAGGGATTGGAACTCAGGCCCTCCCCCTCTGCGGCCTGGACTACAGCACCCCCAACTATGCGGCGGAGTCTGACCGCAACGGCTCTCCCAACCTCCTGCTGCGTTGGGCCGGCTTCCCGGTGCGCGTTCACTTTGCCGAGACGGTCACCTACACCCAAAATGGCGCCTTCATCGTGAGCGATGAGCAGGTGCGCGAGGGCTTCCGCCGATGGGAAGGAGCCTCGGGAGGGGGAGTGACCTGGAGTGAGACGGGCAGCATCGGCGACGCCGACATCATCGTCCGCACCATTCAACTGGCCAGACAGCCGGCCCCCAACGAGGCCTTGGGAACCACTACGGTCCAATACTTCTCCTCCAACCGCCAAATTATCGAGGCCGAGATTCGGCTCTACACTTGGCCGGGCATGACGGTGACTCAGTTCCGCGACGGCCTGCTCTCCACCGCCACCCATGAAGTCGGGCACGCGCTTTACCTGCTGGGCCACAGCCCCAACTCGTCCGATTTGATGTATGCGGTCGGCTCAGTGAACGCCGACAAGGGCGTGAGCCAAAGGGACGCCAACACGCTGCGCACCAGCTATTGCGGCTCCTACTTCAACAGCCGAACGCCGATGCAGGCCCCGCTGATGGGTGAAGCGCCCGTGCAGAAGACCATCTCCTGCCCCGGGCACGACCACGATCATTGAGGCTGGAAGTCCGCTGTGGTGGCCGCCTGGGCCATCATGCGGATGCTGCATTGGCGGGCCAGCTCTTGGGCGGCCAGGGCAAATGCTTCGGCCTGGGGCCGCTCGGGGAAAGAGATGACCGAGGGCACGCCCTGGTCGCCCGCCTGACCCACCGCCGGGTCCAGCGGAATGCTCCCCAAGAAAGGCGTGCCCAGCCGCTCGGCCAGCTTTTGGCCGGATTCTCCGCTAAAGAGCGGCGCGGGCTCCCCGCAGCTCGGGCAGATGAAGCTGCCCATGTTCTCAAGCACTCCCAAAATGGGCGAATTGAGGCGGCGGAAGAGCTGGGCTGCTTTGCCCGCAATGTTGGCGGCCACGTTGTGCGGAGTGGAGACAATGACCACGCCCGTCAGCGGCACAAGCTGGGCGAGGGACATCGGCGCGTCGCCGGTGCCGGGCGGAAGGTCCACTAGCAGGTAGTCAAGCTCGCCCCAAAGCACGTCGGCCAAAAGCTGCTTCACCGTTCCCGCCACCATCGGTCCGCGCCAGAGAACCGCCTGACCGTCATCCAGCAGAAAGCCAAGCGACATCATCTTGAGGCCATAGCGCTCGATGGGCACGATCTTCTCGTTCTGGGTGAGCGGACGCTCGCCCGAAACGCCCATCATCAAGGGGATGCTGGGGCCGTAGACGTCGGCGTCGAGCACGCCCACGCGGGCGCCCTGGCGCTGAAGGGCCACG
>JBGSIR010000367.1:0-6632 GCA_041742415.1 Fimbriimonadaceae bacterium
GGCTCCCGGGTCGGAGCCCGGAGCTGCCGGGGGCGGCCCGCCATTGTTGCCGGGAGCCATGGCTTCCCGCTGGGCGTCGCGCGCCTTGATGATTTCAGGGTCGGCCACAGTCTCGTCGCTGCAGCCGGAAAGCAGAAGCGCCGAGGCGAAAAGCGCGGCGGCGGGAATAAGAAGGATCAGTTTCTTCATGGGGCTCTATTGGGGTGGGATTCCGGGCCGGAGCAGAGTCCGGCCCGGAAGGATGCTGCGCGTGGATCAGAGGGCGGAGAGGTCGCAGAGGCCGAAGGTGTACCAAAAATTGGTGTTCTCTGGCGTGTCGGTGAGCCCCGTCGTGTTCGGCTTGATGTCGCTGCAGGCCCCTGTCTTGTAGCAGATGACCGGGCTGCTGATGCCGAAATTGCGGAACTGGACCGCGGTGCGCTTCATGTACTTGGCGTGGCCATCGGCGAAGCCGTAGTTGTCGCCCTTGTCATAGGTGTTGCCCATCCAGCTCAGGTCGATGCCGTTGCAGGCGGGACCGGTCTGATTGATTTCCGGAATGAAGAAGGAGGCGCTGAACTGCGTCGGCTGAACGAGGGCCTCGCGTCCGGTGTCGATCTTGCCTTGGAGCACGATCAGGGCGGCGACGTCGCTGATCTGGGTTTGAGACTTGGCCAGAACCGCGCCGTTGTAGGCGTAGCTTGCGTTGCCCGCGCCCGGCTCGTTGCTGTAGCTCCACGGCACGCCGCTGGTGATCTTCTGGGCGGAAGACTTGAAGATCTCCAGGTTCTTGGCATAGGGATGGATGCCCCGGCCCCAGTTCTGGTGGGCATCTGGATCCATGAATCCGAGCCGGCAGCCTCCCGTCGCGGCCGGGCCGCAGGGCACTTCCGAGCCCGCCGTCCACCAGGGGAAGCCGTTCGCATCGCGCGACTGATCAGGATAGGTATCGTCATAGTCGCCGGCGTAGATCAGGTTCGCCGTCGAAAGCTGCTTGACGTTGGAGAGGGAGGAGGTCTTCTTAGCCGCCTGCTTCGCCTGGGCGAAGACGGGGAAAAGGATGGCCGCCAGGATCGCGATGATGGCGATGACGACGAGGAGCTCAATGAGCGTAAAGGCGCGATGGCTGCGATTCATGATTCTCACCGATGAGAACTCCGCCGTGGCCTGCGGAACAGGCTTCCGGCGCAGGGACCGAACCGTCCTGGCTCAGCTCCTGAATAGCATTCTAACACACCTCATAGCCAAAACGGAATATACGAGTCCCGGGACTAAGATTTTTTTTAGGGACGGGCGATTCGCCGCCCGTTGACGGCCGAGGCTTCCTCTGGCGAGTGGCGGACCCTGAGGATCAGACCGAGCTGATAGTTGCCGAACCCGCTGCCATAGAGCGAGAAACCGCCTTGGTTGGCGGCGTCTTCCTTCACCCCGATTCGCACCTTGGTCGCCTGCCAGGGATGGATCTGAAGCTCGCTGATCGCGACATCGGAGATCTGGACTCCGTCGATGAAGGCTCCGGTCCGGTCGACCTGCCAAGTCTTCAGGACGCCCCACTGGTTCATGTTGTCGGGGAACCATTCGGGGTTGAGCTGACCCCGCGTTCCGCCAAAGTCGCCGGGCGAGGTCCAAGTGCCGATCTCGACGCCGTTCACCCAAACCGTGATGTCGGAGGGGTACTGGTTGTTGTAGCCGGGAGCCTCCGATGAGAGCTCCATGACCAGCTCCATATGGTGGACCCGGCAGTTCACAGGCAGCGTGTTCGGAAAGGCGTACTCAACCCATCCTGCCGCCGACCAGATGATCTCCGCCTTCGCCCGCTCGGGCAGGAAGAACGAGACCGGCGCATCCACGAGGCCGATGAACTTCTCCCGGCTTGCAATGCCGCAAGTGGGAACGACGTGAATGTCGGTGTACATGCCCACTGGGATTTCGACCTCAGCGAGGCCATCTTCTGTCGGGGCTTTGGGCGCGAGGTCTACGAGGAGCCGTTCATAGACTCTGCGGCATCGCTTCTGGGTGCCTTGGGGGCCGGGGACGTAGGTGCTGACGATGATCCCCGCCTCCTCCAGGACCTGAACATGCTTGGTCACGCTCGGCTGGGTGAGGCCAAGCGAAGCGCTGAGCTCCCCAATGTTCATCTCCCTCTCGGAAAGCAGCTCGACGATCCTGGCCCGGGCGGAGGAGCCCAGTGCGCGGAAGATCGCTACGCTTTCCTTGGCCGAAAGCTCTTTCAGATGGTGCTGCATGGGGCGGAGCCTGAGGGACAGCTTACTCCCGCCGGGCCGTCAGCCTCCCGCCGTCGAATCCGTGGCAAACCATATGCCTATTTTCGAATACAGCGGCGGCCATCGAAGGGCCCTCTTCGACTGGCCAAAGCTGGTCGATGCAGTGCTTGAGCCAGCTCTCCAGAGCTGCTCCAGCGGAGGATGCTCTGCCCATCACCTTGGTCTTCAGGCCCTTTCTCCGCACCGTCCACCGCTTTCCTCTCGGCATCAAGAGCTGGACATTCACATCCCAGGTCCCCTCTGCCTTTCCGGGCACGATATTCGAGGCGCGGCCCTTCGGCCGCTTGGGGGCAAGAGCCATTTCGTGCCGCAGGAGTCCGTTGATCGACGGATCGATTGCTGGTGTTTTGATGCTCTCGACGGGCTGGAGAATCAGGAGCTCAGCGAAAGAGAGATAGTTTGAACCTGATTTCTGGAGCCGACAACCGGATTTGAACCGGTGACCTGCTGTTTACGAAACAGCTGCTCTACCGCTGAGCTATGTCGGCTTGCGGGTGGAAAAGGTACCTGAGGGGCGTGAGGGAAGGGGGGCTTTGTGCCGAGAATTCTGAAGATGGCCAGTCCACTCTCGGCGCAGGAACAGCCGCCTCTTCTGCGGATCGAAGAATCGCCGAAGGCGAGCCGGGCTGAGAGGCTGCTGCCGTGGGGCGTTTTTGCGCTGGCGGCAGCGGTGCTAGCGTTCAATGTGGGGCCGGGGCTGTGGTTCCACGACTCGGGTGAATTCGCCTTGGCCGTGGCCAGCGGCGGCGTGCCTCATCCGCCGGGAGCGGCCACGTGGACTCTGCCGGCGTGGCTTGTTTCGCAGGCGCTGCCGATGCTCGACCCGGCTTTGGTCGGCAACCTTCTGTGCGCGCTCTATGCGGCGGCCAGCCTGGGGCTGCTCACTCAGCTCTTCCTGAATTCCGGACTCAAAGGCCCCCGCGTGTTGGCGATCGTGCCCGCCGCTGTGCTGGCGGCGACGCCTGCCTTCTTGGAGCAGGCTTTCTTCACCGAGCAGTACACCCAGCTCCTCATGCTGAATCTGGCAGTCTTGGCCACGGCTCCGAAGGCCGATTCGCCGAAGTGGCGCTGGGTGGTCAGCGGGCTCCTGTTTGGCCTTTCCATCGGCAATCACCTCAGTCAATTGGTGCTGGCTCCGCTCATGCTCGTTTTGGCGGGGCTGGCAGGCAGGAAGGGTCTGCTGCAGCGGCTCGGGCTTGGCCTGGCCGGCCTGCTGGCGGGGCTGTCTGTGTTTGCTTATGGTCCGCTGCGATCGGCGCAGGAGCCGGTGATGGACTGGGGCCGGCAGAGCGAGGGCGATGGGTTTTGGTGGAGCATCACGCGCCAGCAGTGGGAAACGAGGCCGATCAGCGATGCGCCTCCCGGCTTTACTTTGGAGTGGATCGCCAGCTACAACCTGCCTGGTCAGCTGGGCTGGCTTGCGCTGGGTTTGGCGCTGCTGGGCGGCGCCTCGCTGATCAACAAGGGCGCCGGAGGCCGCATGGTTGGGCTCTTGGCGCTGGCGGCCGTGCCCTACAGCGTCATTCTTTGGCTGGGCCACCTGCGGCAGGCAGGCATGGACCTCATCTATCTGCGCCACTACGGCGTGGCGGATTGGCACCTTCCGGTGTACGCCTTAGGCGCGCTCTTGGCAGGGCTTGGAGCCGTATGGTTGGCCACTCGGTTCAAGGGCCGAGCGCAAGGCGCCGCAGCGGCCACAATCGCCGTGATCTCCCTGGCGTGGGCCGGGTGGCAGGTGGCGCAAAATTCCGGGCGCGGAAACACCTCGGCGGCTCAGTTTGCCGAGAGCCTCTTGGCCGGCGCGCCTGAAGACGCCGTAGTCTTTCTCGGATCGGACAATCCCGCTGGCGTCGTCGCCTATCAGCATGTCGAAAAGGGCCTGCGGCCCGACGTTTTCTTTGGGTTCGGCAATGTCTTCTATTCGTTCTTGGAAGATGGCCGCGCCCAGTGGGGGCCAGAGCAGAAGCAGGAGTGGCTCGCCACGCGGATGCACGAGCGAAAGAATCAGCCTCTGCGCCTGCCCAAGGCAGACCCTGCCGAGCTGGCTCAGCGGCCGTTCCTGGTGGAATATCCGCCCCAAACCCCCGGCGCAGGTCAATACATGACGCCCGCCGGGCTTCTGTTCCAGCTTCACGATGCGCCCGTTTCACAGGCCGAAGCCGCCGCCGCGGACGCGGAGAACCGCCGCGCCCATCCCGAGCTTTTCAAAGGGCCGGGCGAATCAAACCTCACGCGGCTGGAGAGGGAAGCTTGGGGCAACATACATCTGGCCCGCGGCCGGTACTACCTGGAGCGCCAGATGCCTGCCCAGGCTGCCGAGGCGCTGAAGCTCGCCTTGAAGTGGATGCCCGACAACGCGATGATTCACTACGCGCTGGGATTCGCCTATGACATGGCCGGCGAAACCCTTGCGGCGGCCAGCTCCTATGAGGAGTGCTGGCGCATCATGCCCGACTACCCCGGAGCCGCCCGCGCCCTGGCGATCTCGCTCATCGAGCTCGGCTTTCCGGGCGAAGCCGAGCCGCTGCTGGAGCAGGCTTACCGCACGGGGCGCGACCCAGAAGCCAAGCAGATTCTGGAGAGCATCCGGGCTCAGGAATAGCACTGGTCGGCAGGGCCGTTTTCTATGAAGCACTTCAGAAAACGGTTGCTGGACCAGGTTTTGAAGCCATAGCCGAGGGCGTATTCGTATGCGTCCTCGACAGGCTTGTCTTGGGTCTCCACCAGATACCTCGCCACGATGGCGCCCGATCGGTCAGCGCCGTGAGTGCAGTGCACCAAGACTCCGCCCTCATCGAAAAGCTTCTTAATCTTCTCCCAGTCCTCTGGCTTGGGCGGCTGGTCGGTCATTCGAACGTGCAGATAGTTCAATCCAGCGGCCTCCACCGCTTCACCCTCGCCATAGTCGGCTTCACGCACGTTCAAAACGGTTTTCACGCCGTGACGCTTGGCCATCATCCGATAGAAATCAGGTTCGTCTTCGGGGGTGCGGGCGCATCGGTAGTTGTTGAGTCCGCCCGGAATGCGCGCGAAGTTCGTGCCACGCGCCTTCTCCTTGTCCAGCTCCCAATCCGCATAGTCTTCCAGCAGGGGGATGGATTCGTCAATGAAGTCCACCGGCCGCGCGGGCTCCGCAGGTTCAGGGGAAGCTGCGGCCACGGAATTCGGCTTGGCAGCCGCCTCCGGCGCCTCGGTGCAGCCAGCGCCGATGCCCGCTGCCAGGCCAATAAGAAGAATATGTTTCACTTTCATTCCTTTCACCATAAAGGCCAAGCGACAAGCCGCCCGATACATTGATTATGACAGCTTAAACCGCCTCGCAGGCAGCCGAAAGTCGGGCACTTCGGTGGATGTCAAAGATCTTAGTTGGCCACGCAGTGTTTGCGCTGGCCCTTGCGTTTTGGTACGGCACATGGCTTGAGGCGCTCCTCATTGGCGTTCCGGCCGCGATTGTGCCCTGGGTGTTGGTGAAGCAGAAGGGGCATGGCGCGATGCCGCGCTTGGCCTGCGCTCTGGCCATGATGATCTTCTCGGCGCTCTACATCCACCAGTCGCGGGGCATGACGGAGATGCACTTCCACGTCTTTGTGGGGCTGGCCATGCTCCTGCTCCTGCGCGACGCCCGGGCGATTATTGCGGCGGCGGGGCTCATTGCGGTGCACCACGTGGCCTTCGCCATTCTGCAGGCCTTCAGCCTTCCCATCTTCATCTACACCACCGACATGAACTTCGTCCTGCTCACGGTGGTGCATGCCGCGTTCGTGGTGGTGGAGGTGGCGGTGGTCGCCCCCTTCGCCCACACGATGCGCGAAGAATGGCGCGAGCAGGACCGCATGGAGGCGGCCATCCAGGCCTTGGCGGAGAGCGGCTCAGATCATTCCGAAGAGGCCGATCAGGTCCTCGCTATGCTCACTTCGCTCTCGCGCGACACTACTGCCTGCATGGAGGCCGCCACCGGCGTGCGCACCATGATGCAGGAGCTGCAGGGCGCCACCCACACCCAGGCGGGGCAGTCGCAGTCGGTGCTGGCCCATGTCATGCAAATGGACGCCGCCGCCGTGCGCCTCAGCGAGGCCTTCGACGCCCTCACCGAGCAGTCGCTTTCGGCCGCCCAGCAGGTGGAAAGGCTGCGCCAGACCGTGGCCCTTTCGCGAGACACGGCGCACGAAAACAAATCATTCTCCACCCGCGTCGCCGCCTTTGCCCGGGGGCTCCAGCGGGTGCAGGAGAGCGTCAATCAGTCTTCCGAAGCGGCGATCAAGGGCGTGGAGGAGGCCTGCGCCTCCACCGAGCAGGCCGCCGAGCGGGTCGCCGCCGACCTCAGCCAGGCCGGCGGAAAAGTCTCTGCCCTCGGAGGGCTCACTTCCG
>JBGSIR010000368.1:0-2303 GCA_041742415.1 Fimbriimonadaceae bacterium
TCGGCGCCGGCTTCGAGGGCCGCATCAACGTGGGCGGCGGTTCGCATGCCTCCGCCGAGCTGAATGGGAATTCCTGCCGCCTGCGACATGTCTCTGATCAGATCAAGACTCCGAGGGCTGCCGTGGCGGGCTCCGTCCAGATCCACCACGTGGAGCTGCTTGGCGCCTGCGGCGGCAAAGTCGCTGGCCATCTGCACCGGGTCTGCGCTGTATTCCTTGGCGGTGTTGAAGTCGCCTTCCACCAGGCGCACGCAGCGCCCGCCCAAAATGTCGATGGCAGGATAGATCAGCATTGGATGAAGTTCTCCAAAAGGGCCAGCCCGGCGGGGCCGCTCTTTTCGGGGTGAAACTGCGCTCCCCAAGTCAGCCCGCTCTCCACCGCTGAGGCAAACGGAATGCCGTAGGTCGTCTCAGAGGCAGAGTGGCTGGGGTCGGCGCACTCCGTATAGTAAGAGTGAACGAAGTAGTACCACGCGCCATTCGCAGCGCCCGCAAAAAGGCGGCTATTGGCGCGGGGCGCGGCGGCAGACCAGCCGACATGCGGGACCTTCAGGCCCTTTTCGGGCAGCCGCCGAACTCGGCCCGGCAGGATGCCCAGCCCCGCGTGCTCCCCCTTTTCCTCGCTTGCTTCGAACAGAAGCTGCTGCCCCAGACAGATGCCCATAAGCGGCTGGCCATCGGCGGCCCAGCGTCTCAGGTCGTCGGCCAGAGGCTGGAGCCGCTCCATGGCTGGCCCAAACGCTCCCACGCCCGGCAGGATGACTTTCGAGGCGCCGGCAAGGTCGGGCTGAATGCGGCACTCCGCGCCCAAGTGCTCCAGAGCCTTTTGCACCGAGCGCAGGTTGCCCATGCCGTAGTCGAGAATCGCGATCAATCGATTTGTCCCTTGGTGCTGGGCGGTCCCTCTCCCTTCGGCTCAACAGCCTGAGCAAGAGCGCGGGCGAAGGCCTTGAAAAGGGCTTCACAGACGTGGTGATCGTTGTAGCCTGCGCGCTTTTCCAGGTGCAGCGTCACACCGGCGTGGCGGCAGAAGCCTTCGAAAAATTCGCGCACGCATTCCGTGCTGAGCGTGCCGAGCATTTCTCGCTTCCACTCCACCCGGAAGGCCAAATGGGCGCGGCCGCTGATGTCCAATGCCGCTTCGCCGAGGGCCTCATCCATGGGGCAAACGGCGTGGCCATACCGGGCAAAGGCGCACCCGGCCACGGCCTTGCGAAAGGCCTGGCCCATCGTGATGCCGACGTCCTCCACCGTATGGTGGTCGTCGATGTGCAGGTCGCCCTCGGCCTTGACGCCCAGGTTGATTCCGGCGTGAAAGGCGAGCAACGTGAGCATGTGATCGAGAAAGCCGACGCCGGTGGAAATGTCACTGTGCGGGCCGCCGTCCAGGTCAATGACAACCTGGACTCGGGTTTCGTTGGTCACTCGTTCGGCTTCGCCATAGCGCACGCCCCTCCGGTCCGACATGCCCTATTGTGGCGCACCTCCTGGGGCGGGGCCGATCCTTTGGTATCCTGCGCGTGCTGTGTCCATCCTTGTCGACAAAAACACCCGGGTCCTTGTGGCCGGCATGACGGGCCGTGAAGGCACTTTCCACACCGAGCAGATGCTGGCCTATGGCACCAAGGTGGTGGGTGGAGTCACCCCCGGCAAGGGCGGAACCGACCATTTGGGCCTTCCCGTTTTCGACACCATGGCCGACGCGGTGCGCGAGACTGGCGCCGACGCCGTTCTGGTTTTCGTCCCGGCTCCGTTTGCCGCTGACTCCGTGATGGAGGCCGCAGCCGCTGAGGTTCCCTTCGTCACCCTCATCACCGAGGGCGTGCCGGTGCAGGACATGCAGCGCGTGGTGAACAGCTTGCGCGCGGGCGGCAAGACACGCCTACTGGGCGGAAACTGCGCCGGCATCATCACCCCGGGCGAATGCAAGATGGGCATCATGCCGGGCCACATTTTCGCGCCTGGCAATGTCGGCATGGTCTCGCGCAGCGGAACCCTGACCTATGAGATTGTGTGGGAGCTCACCCGCGCCGGCCTCGGCCAGACCACCTGCGTCGGCATCGGCGGAGACCCGATCATCGGCACCCGGTTCCTGGACACCATGGAGATGTTTGAAGCCGACCCGGCCACCGAGGTCGTCGTCATGGTCGGCGAGATCGGCGGAACTGATGAAGAGGCTGCGGCCGAGTTCATCAAGACCAAGATGACCAAGCCGGTGGTCGGCTTCATCAGCGGCCGCACCGCCCCTCCCGGCAAGCGCATGGGCCACGCCGGAGCCATCATCAGCGGCGGCAAGGGCACGC
>JBGSIR010000369.1:0-4322 GCA_041742415.1 Fimbriimonadaceae bacterium
CTCCACCACCATCGCGGTCAAAGACGACCTCATCTACAGCGGACAAGCCTGCCTCGGACCACTGGAGCACTGGAAAAGGAACCCCTAAACATCACACCATGTCCTGGCACAGATGTCACACTATGTCTTGGCGCAGTACAGTCTTGGGAGGGCGGTTTTTGTCTTACCGCTCTCCCAAGACTGGGAGAGCTGGCCCGCAGGGTCTGAGAGGGTTGGCTCTGCCTCAAGTTTTGGCCAGTCTTGTCTCGCTTCGCGGCGAGCTCTTTCTCTTTCCCCTACTCAACCCTGCCCCCGAAGAGACGGGGGAGGGCACTGCCTTCGATGAAATCGAGGAGTCGGCGTCAACCCTCCCACCGCTTCGCGGAGCCCTCCCAGTCTTGGGAGGGCGGTTTTTGCCTTAACGCTCTCCCAAGACTGGGAGAGCTGGCCCGCAGGGTCTTAGAGGGTTGGCTCTGCCTCAAGTTTTGGCCAGTCTTGTTTCGCTTCGCGGCGAGCTCGCTTAGCTTCCCCACCCAACCCCACCCCCAAAGGGACGAGCTAAAGGCTATTCGATCTTGAGGAATTCCAGCACCTGCTCGGCCAGCTTCTTCGTCATCGTGGGGACCGAGGCGACCTCATCCAAAGAAGCCCGGCGGATGCCTTCGACGCTGCCGAAGGTGCGCAGGAGGAGCCGGCGACGGCGGGGGCCGACGCCGGGGATTTCGTCGAGGACGGAGCCGTGGGCGCGCTTGGCGCGGACCTTGCGGTGGTAGGTGATGGCGAAGCGGTGGGCTTCGTCGCGCAGGCGGCGCAGCAGCACCAGGGCGGGGGAGTTGAGGGGGAGGACGACGGGGCGGTAGGCATATCCGTCGCCCTTTTCCTCGCCCTCCTCGGCGCCCAGCGAGCCCTTGGCCACGGGCACATAGATCACCTCATGCTTTTTGGCCAGGCCGACCATGGGGATGCTGAGCTCCAGGTCGTCGCGGGCTTTGAGGGCGGCGCCGAGCTGGCCTTTGCCGCCGTCGATCATGATGAGGTCGGGGAGCTTGGCGAACTTGGGGCTGCCTTCGCGATAGCGGCGCAGGCGGCGTGAGAGCACCTCGCGCATCATCGCAAAGTCGTTGGGCGTCTCGGGGTTTTCCTTGATGGCAAAGCGGCGATATTCGTCGGGCGCGGCCTCGCCGTTTTCCGCGACAACCATCGAGCCCACCGGCGAGCGGCCCTGGATGTTGGAGATGTCGTAGCCCTCCACGCGCAGCGGCGGGGAAGGGAGGCCGAGGGCTTCGGCGAGCTGGCTCATGGCCTGCTCGGCCCACTCCTCGCGCTGCTCGGCCTCCAAGTTCATGGTCTTCAGCATCTGCTCGGCGTTTTGGGCGGCGAGGTCCACCAGGCGGGCCTTCTCGCCGCTTTGGGGCACCTCGATCTTCACGCTGGCGCCCTGGCGCTGGTTCAGCCAGTTCTGCACGATGCGGCGCTCTTCGATCTCGACGGGCAGCAGAATCTCGCGGGGCAGCTCGGGCATGTCGGCGTAGTACTGCTTCACGAATTCCTGCACGGCTTCGCTGGGGGCGCTTTCCTGGCTGCCGTCCAGCACAAAGCTGCGCTGGCCGATGAGGCGTCCGCTGCGGATGTAGAGCATCTGGATGGCCGCGCCGCGCTCGCCCTGGACCACGGCGATCACGTCGCGGTCGCGCATGTCTTCGCTCATCACCTTCTGCCGCTCCATCACGCTGCGGATGGCGGTGAGGCGGTCGCGGATGGCGGCGGCCTGCTCAAATTCCAGATTCTCGGCGTGCTCGGCCATCTTGGCCTCCATCTCCTTGGCGATGCCTGCCTCTTTGCCCTGCAGGAACCGCTCGACCTGGGCGATGACGGCGGCGTAGTCATCCTTGGGTGCGAGGCCGGCGCAGGGGGCGAGGCATTGGCCGAGGTGGTGATAGAGGCAGGGCCGCTGTTCGGGCTCTCCGCTCCAGCTCTTGCCGCAGGGAATGAGCGGGAAGACTTTGTGAAGGAGCTGCAGGGTCTCGCGCACGGCGAAGGCGCTGGTGTAGGGCCCAAACGCCTTGCCCCGCCCCTTCTTTGGGTTCCGGGTGAAGATGACGCGGGGAAAGGCCTCTTTGGTGATGACGATGTAGGGGTAGCTCTTGTCGTCGCGCAGGCGGACGTTGTAGGGCGGCCGGTGCTCCTTGATGAGGTTGCATTCCAGCACCAGGGCTTCGACTTCGCTGTCGACGAGCATCCATTCGATGTCGGCGATCTTGCTCACGAGCCGCGCGATGCGGGGGCCGTGCTGGGCGGACTTTTGGAAGTAGCTCCGCACCCGGCTGCGCAGGCTGATGGCCTTTCCGATATAGAGGACATCGCCTTTCGCGTCCCGATAGATGTAGCAGCCGGGGGAGGCGGGGAGCTTCTTGAGCTTGCCCGCCACCTGTTCGGGGAGGTCGGCGCGGGGCACGGCCTCAGCCGTTTTGGTTGTTCAGCCGATTTTCGAGATCGTCGAGCTGAGAGTCGAGGTCGATGTCCTGGGCCGGAGCGGCCTGCTGCTGGGTGACCGGGGTGGCCAGGCCGAGCTTCTCTTCGAGCTTGCGCAGCTCGTCTTCGGCTTCGTAGTCCATGGCCTGGTCCTCCATGGCCATCATCTTGCCGGTGATGCTGCCCGCCGACATTTCCTGCCGGGCGCGGGCTTCGGCCTGCTTCTGGGCGATGCGCTCCTTGGCGCTGGCAAAGGTGGATTCGTACTCGCTTTCGAAGGTGAGGCCGTCCATCGCCTTCTGCAGCGACTCCTGAATCTGGGCCTGCTTCCACTGCGCCTTCATGGCGAGCACTTCAGCGGTCTTGGTCTTGATCTCCTGCTCCTGGCGGCGGATGGCGATCTTGACGGCTTCGACGGTTTCGGTGGCCTGCGAAAGCGAGGTCCGAAGCGTGGTGATGGTCTGGTCGAGGCTGGCCTTTTCGCGCAGGAACTGCTTGGCCAGGTCGCGGTTGCCCTGGCGCAGCGCGGTGCCGGCTTGGCTTTCAAGCTGCTCAGCCTTGCGGGTCTGCTCTTCGAGCATTCCCTCCAGCCGGTTCTTTTGGGTGATGGCCGAAACAGCTTTCTCGCGGTTCTCCACGAGCGCCTTTTGCATGTCGCGCCGGGCCTGCTCGAGCATCATCTCAGGATCCTCAAGCTTGTCCATGCCCTGATTAAACAGTGCCTTCAGCCAATTCCAGAAGCGCTTCATGTGGTCGATCCGAACCCGTGAGCCAGGTGTGGGGATTATACACAGGGGCCCGGCGGACGTTGCGCGAGTGGGGCCAGTTCGGGCGGTTCGGCGGGGGAAGTCTGGCAAAACCACAGCTTATGCCCTTGCTGAAGGGCTTATGCTTGGATCTGAACCGCCAGTCGGCGGTAGACCTCGTCGAACTGCTCCAGGCTAGCGTTCAGATGCTCCCGGGCGCTGGGGCGCAGTCCGTCGCTGGCAAAGAGGCGCTCCAGCGCCTCTCGAGCGATGTCTTCCTGAGTTCGGCCACTTCGGGCCGCCAACTTTGCAAGCTTCTCGGCAGTCTTTCCGGAAACCTGAAAACCAATGTGAACTGACTCGGACACGGCGCCTCAGCTAGATTGACGCTCGGGACGCGATCGGCGTTCCTGTGTATGCTTGGGCGATGGAGCACCGCCTTCTCGGCCGATCGGGCCTCAAAGTCCCTGTCCTTTCGCTCGGCACCGGCACCTTTGGGGGGCGTGGAGACTTTTTTAAGGGGTTTGGCAGCACCGACGAGAAGGAGGCCACGCGGCTGGTGGACATCTGCCTGGAGCACGGCGTCACGATGTTCGACAGCGCGGATGTCTACTCTGGCGGACTGGCGGAGGAGATTCTGGGGGCGGCCATCAAGGGGCGGCGCGACCAGGTGCTGATCTCCACCAAGGCCACGTTCACCTTTGGCGAGGGGCCAAACGATGTGGGCTCGTCGCGCTGGCACCTCACCCGCGCCGTGGAGGGCTCGCTCAAGCGCCTGGGGACCGACCACATCGACCTCTTTCAGCTCCACGGCTTCGATGCAATGACCCCGGTTGAAGAGACCCTGGACACCCTCGACCGCCTGGTGCAGCAGGGCAAGATTCGCTATCTGGGCTGCTCCAACTTCAGCGGCTGGCATCTGATGAAGTCGCTCGCCGCCGCCGATGCTCGGGGCAAGAACCGCTATGTGGCGCACCAGGCCTACTATTCTATGGTGGGCCGCGAGTTTGAGTGGGAGCTGATGCCCTTGGGGATCGATCAGGGCGTCGGCACGGTGGTTTGGAGCCCGCTGGGCTGGGGCCGCCTCACGGGCCGCATCCGGCGAGGCACGCCCTTGCCCGAAGG
>JBGSIR010000370.1:0-3076 GCA_041742415.1 Fimbriimonadaceae bacterium
GGCGCTGGCCAGCTCATCGGCCGCCGCCTGGTCACGCGCTACGATTTCGGGGTTTGCTCGTTCGACAAATGCGGGGTTGCCAAGCCGGCCGCGCAGGCCGCCCAGCTCCTTCTCCATCTTCTGCTCCTCCGCCTTGAGCCGCTCGACTTCGGCGGCCACATCCAGGTCAGAACTCACCAAAAGGTGGAGATCGACGCCCGCCGCAGTGCCGCTGAGGTGCATCCCGTCCGGCTTGCCTTCGCGAATCTCATCCACCAGCCCCATGGCCGAGATAAAGTCGTGCCCGCCATTCAGGCTGCCCTCATGCCAGAGGGTCTCGATGCGCTGGCGCGGGGCCATGCCCGCTTCGATGCGCACCGCCCGCAGCGCCCGCACCATCTCGATCCAGCCTTCCACCAAGCCTTCAGCCTCCTCGTGCACCGCCTCCGCCGCCGGCCACTGCTCACGCATCAGGAACCCAGCTTCGGGCTTGAGCCTGTTGTGGATTTCCTCGGTGACGAAGGGCATGATGGGGTGGAGAAGGCGCAGCGCGCCCTGCAGGCAGCGGCTGAGGCAGTGCTGCACCGCCGCCCGGTCCTCCGTCTGCAGCCGCGCTTTGCTCACTTCCAGATACCAGTCGCAGAGCTCGGTCCAGATAAACCGGTAGGCGGCATGGCAGGCTTCCTGCATGTTGTATGCCTCCAGAGCGGCGTCCATCTGCGCGGCGGCGCGGTTGAATCGGCTGAGAATCCACAAGTCCACCGGATGGTGGATTTCCGGAGCCTCTTCCGGCATGTCTTCAATCTGGGCAGCGATGAAGCGGGACGCGTTCCACACTTTGGTGGAAAACGACCTTGCCTCGTCGGCCTTGCGGTCGCCATAACGGACTTCTTGGTTGAAGCCGGTCTGCGAAAGCAGGGCATAGCGCAGGGCGTCGGCTCCCTTGTCGTTGATCACGTCCATCGGGTCCACGCCCGTGCCGAGGCTCTTGCTCATGCGCTGGCCCTTTTCGTTCAGCACCGTGGCATGGATGTAGACGTCGCGAAAGGGGATGCTTTGAACCTGATCCAGGCTCATCATGGCCATGCGGGCCACCCAAAGATAGATGATGTCGCGGGCGGTGGTCAGCAGATCTGTCGGCCAGCGGCCATCCTTCGGATCGAAGTTCTGCGGCCACCCGAGCACGGCAAAGGGCCAGAGCCCTGAGCTGAACCAAGTGTCCAGCACATCCTCCTCCTGCCTCACCACGGGCTCGCCGGCCTTCTCGGCAGCCTCTTCGGCGCCGCGGGCAGCCACCGCGCGGCCATCGGCGGTGTACCAAATCGGGATGCGGTGTCCCCACCAAAGCTGGCGGCTGATGCACCAGTCGCGCAGGCCCTCCATCCACTCCAGATAGACCTTGGCGTAGCGATCCGGCACGAAGCGGATCTCGCCGCTGCGCACGGCATCGATGGCCGCAGGGGCAAAGGCCGTCTGCTTGAGGAACCACTGCTCGCTGGCCAGTGACTCAACCACGTCGCCGCTGCGCTCGCTGATGACCAGGGCAATGCGGTGCTGCTCCACTTTTTCCAGGAGCCCGGCGGCCTCAAGGTCAGCCACGCTCTGCTCCCGCGCCTTTTCGCGGGTGAGGCCCTGATAGGCGGGCCAAAGATCGTTCAGGCGGGCTTCGGCATCAAAGGCGATGAGCGTCTCCAGCCCGTGCCGCTGACCCACTTCAAAGTCGTTGGCATCGTGCCCAGGTGTGATCTTCACCGCGCCGGTGCCAAATGCGGGGTCGGGATATTCGTCGGCGATCACCGGAATGCGCCGCCCTGTGATGGGCGCGATCAGCTCCTTGCCGATGGCCGCCTTGTGCCGGTCGTCGTCCGGGCTCACGGCCACCGCCACGTCAGCCACGATCGTCTCGGGCCGTGTGGTGGCCACGGTGATCGAGCCTGTGCCGTCGGCAAAGGGATACCGAACGAAGTAGAGCTTGCCCTTGATCTCCTGGCGCTCAGTTTCGATGTCGCTGATGCTGGTCTTCAGGGTCGGGTCCCAGTTCACCACCCGCAGGCCGCGATAGATGAGTCCTCGGTCGAACCAGTCGATGAACGCCGTCACGACCGCTTCGACATAGTTGTCGTCCAGCGTAAAGCGGAGCTGGCTCCAGTCGAACGAGCACCCAAGCGAGCGGAACTGGTTGATGATCGTGTCGCCGCTCTCCTTTCGCCAGGCCCACGCGGCCTCCTCAAACGCCTGTCGGCTGAGGGTTCGCATATCAACGCCCTCTTTCTTGAGCTTCTTGAGGACGACGCTTTGGGTTGAGATTCCGGCGTGGTCTTGTCCGGGCACAACCTGCACGCGCTGGCCCTTCATCCGCCGCCACCGCGCCAGGGCGTCATGCACCGAGTGCTGAAGGGCATGGCCCATATGGAGGGAGCCCGTGATGTTGGGCGGAGGAATGGTGACCGTGAAGGGCTTGCCGTCGCCTTCCGGCGCAAAGCACCCGGCTTTCTCCCACTCGGCATACCAATGCTTGGCGCGCTCGGGGTCAAAACGGGTGGGCCAAGCGGAATCCATGCCGAGAGGCTACCAAAGCCGGAGCGCAGCCCCCAGGGCATCGATCCAGTGCAAATGTTTCACGTGAAACAATTCGGGCGGCGCGAGCAGGACACAGGCGAAGTAAACAAAGGGTCCAGAGGCAAAGATGGAGTCCAGCCGGTCGAGCACTCCGCCGTGCCCCGGGAGCAGAGTTCCGGTGTCCTTGGCCCCCGCCTGCCGCTTCAGCTGGCTCATCAGGAGGTCGCCCGCCTGACCAGTAACGGTGGCGACGAGGCCAATCGCAATCGCCGGCGCCCAGCTGACCCCGACAAGGGCGCCGAACCCGATGCAGGCCAGGACCGCCGTGACGGCGTGGGCGACGGCCCCTTCCCAAGTCTTCTGAGGCGAAATCTTGGGGGCCATCGGGGTTCGCCCCAAGGCCTTGCCAAAGATCAGCGCCGCCGTGTCGCCCAGAGTGGCGGGGGCGACAATGAGGAAGAGCGGCTCAATGAAGGGCGACTCTGAGCGCACAAAGAAGCCCAGAAGCGTGGCCAATCCGGCGGCAGGCCCAAGAATG
>JBGSIR010000371.1:0-6443 GCA_041742415.1 Fimbriimonadaceae bacterium
CCATGACATTGGCGGGCAGCGGGCCAGCCATCGTCACCGCGAGGCGGCGTCCGCGAAACATGCGGGCGTGCAGATCTTCGAGCTGGCTGGCGGTGGCCTTCGAAAAGGCTTCGGCATTGCCCATCGGGTCTTGGCCGCCCTCCACGGTCTGCCAGGCGGCGCGGTCAAAGACCATGAGGGGGTTGTCCAGAGCGATTTCCTGCAGCAGAATGGCCCGCTCCCGCTCCAGTTCATCTTCATCAATTTCGAGGGGGCTGGCGATCTCGTAAAGGCAGGCCAGGGCGTAGGCGTACTGCTCGGGCCGGCAGTCGATGCGGGCCGAGAGGGCGTCGCGTGTGGTGGAAAGCGTCAGGATCATGCCCTGCCTCTCCAGGCGCTCATCCAGCCTGCGGTCGCGGCCCAGGCCGGCCAGATGCTCGATCATATGCGGCAGGCCATAGAGCGCGGGGTCTTCGCTGATTTCGGCGAGGCTGACCGTCATCTGAACGGCGGCCTGGCCCTCCGCTGCCATGGTTTCGGCATAGATGCGGACTCCGTTGGCGAGCTCGGTTTGGATGCGCGGCTGGCTGATGGGCTGGAAGCCGGGCAGAGCCGCAAGAAGAATCATGGGGTGCAAGGTACCTTTCAGACGCCCCAAGACAGCGTTGAGTCGTCCATGAGTTCGATCAAGTTGCCAAAAGGATCACGCACAAAGCAGCGCCGCTGGCCGAGCCAGCTTTCGTCGTGCTTGGCGGCCACCTGGGCCTGCTCCAAGCGCGCGATTAGGCCGTCGTAGTCCATCGAGGCAAGGGCCATGTGGGCGCCCGGCTGCGGGGCCACGCTCTCGGCGGCAAAGAGATGAAGCTGACGGCCAAGGCCGAGGTCAAACCAGACCAATTCCATCTCGTTGAGCAGGGCAGGCCGGTCGATTTCTGAGAGGCCGAGGAGGCCGCCATAGAAGGCCCGCGCCCGGTCTCCGGCTCCGGCAGGCATGGCGATGGAAACGTGGTGGAGTCGCATGGTTCAAGTTGGCTGGCGCCGGGCAGTGCCCGACGCCAGGGAAGGATTTAGTCCTTCTTGTCGCCGCCGAGCATTCCGCCCAGCCCGCCCAGCATGCCGCCGGCCTTTTCGGCCAAGCCGCCCAGAGCGCCGTCGCCGAGCCACTTCGGGATCTCGTGCATGTGGTTTTGAATGAAATCGCCGACCTGCTTGGCCATGTCGTCGGAGAGGCCGGTCTTGGCCTGGAGCTGCTTCAGAAGTTCGTCCATTAGTGCGTCACCGCTTTGTCGAGGGTTTTGGAGTGGTCAATCCAGCCTTGCACCACCGTCGCAGAAGGGACGGATCGAACCAGCTTTTTGGCGTCATTGATCTCGACAAACTTGGCCGCCAGGTTCTCGGCATTGCGCTGGGCAAGCTCGGCGGGGGAATCCACGCCAGCGGCTTCCAGAAGGTCGCCATATTCGCTGCCGACTCCCTTGATGCGCATCAGGTCGGCGCGGTTCACCCACTCCAAAATCTGATGCATGCTCAGTCCGGTGGCCTCGGCCAGCTCGGTTCGGCCCGCCTTTGATCCGCCCTTTTCCAGCAGCGCCTCAACGGTCTTCACGCCCGCCTCTTCCAGCTTGCCGGCGTAGGCGTCGCCGATTCCTTCAATCTCTCGAATGTCTGCCATGGTCAGTTCCCAGTTCCGGTGATTGTATCCCCTAATTCGGACATTCCGGGCTCCAGAAGGTGCGGTCGGGCCGGCCAGGGGTGGGGGGGATGGGATACCGCCGGATCAGCTCGACGCCGGTCCAGGGGTCGCCGCAGGGGTGGCTCAGAGCCTTGCCTTTGCTCATCCACTTAGCGTGGCCGTCGAAGAACGTGTGGTTCACGCCTTCGGTCTGCAGGGCCAGCGAAAGCACGGGCTTGCTGGCTGGATTGGAGCGGTCCTTGGGATAGAGGTTCTTCGGCGGCTCAAACCAGGAGTCGTCGTAGACGCCGTCTTTGATGGTGACGAAGGAAATGGTGGAGGTGTCATCGACCGCTGATTCCGGGAGCCCTTCCAGGGCGCGGTTGGCGACGTAGGATCGCTTGACCAACGGCCGGCCGTTCAGCCCATCCTCCAGGGGGTGCGGGCGCTGGAGCGAGTCGCTTGGGCTGGCCAGGATCTGCTGATTCTTGACGTACGGCTGAATCTGGTTCCACCACCGGTTCTCGCGAGTAGCTCCCAAGGCGGTGTTGTTGGGGCTGAGTCGAGATAGGTCGAGGCCGTGCCCAAAAAAGAAGTTCATCCCGTCGCTGTCGTCGCGGTACATCGTGAGCCCGATGCCGAGCTGGCGCATGTTGCTGAGGCAGGAGATCTTCTTGGCGCTGGCCTTAGCCTGCGAGAACACGGGGAAGAGGATTGCCGCCAGGATGGCAATGATGGCGATGACCACCAGCAGCTCGATCAATGTGAAGGCGCGCCGACTCATTTCCCATATCATTGCATCCTTGAAGCGGCCTTAACCAAACCTTAACGTTGGCGGTCGAAATCCTGCCGACCAGACTTGAAGTCGGACATAGTGGCAGGTATGGCGAACATGCAGTACACGCAGCTCGGCCGGTCGGGATGTCAGGTTTCCCGGCTCTGCCTCGGCACGATGAACTTCGGCCCTGAGACTCCTCAGGACGACTCCTTCCGCGTGATGGACCGCGCTCTTGAACTCGGCATCAACTTCTTTGACACCGCCGACGTTTATGGCTGGAAGCTCGGCGAGGGCATCACCGAGAAGATCCTCGGCGAATGGTTTGCCCTCGGCGGCATGCGGCGTGAGCGCGTGGTGCTGGCCACCAAGCTCTACAACCCCATGGGCAACGGCGTGCGCGAAGGCTGGCCGAACACCGCTCGGTACAGCGCCAAGTGGATCCGGGAGGCCTGCGAAGCCTCGCTGACCCGCATGCAGACCGACTACATCGACCTCTATCAGATGCACCACATCGCCCGCGAATGCCCGTGGGAGGAGGTCTGGGAGGCCTTTAGCGTCCTCAAGCAGCAGGGCAAGGTGCTCTACTTCGGCAGCTCCAACTTTGCCGCATGGAACATCGCCCAGGCCAATGAGCGCGCCTCCAAGCTGGGAATGTTTGGCCTCGTGAGCGAGCAGAGCAAGTACAGCCTCATCCAGCGCGACATCGAGCTGGAAGTGGCCCCGGCGTGCGAAGCCTATGGCGTGGGCATCATCCCCTGGTCGCCTCTCGGTGGCGGCGTGCTGGCCGGCATCATGAAAGGACAAGAGGGAAGCCGGCGCTATGGCGACTGGGTGAAGCACCTCAAGGAAGAGAGGGGCGATCAATTCACCGCCTGGGAAGACCTTTGCGCCGAGATGGGCGAAAAGCCCGCCGACGTGGCGCTCGCCTGGACGCTCTCGAAGCCCTTTGTCACGGCTCCCATCATCGGACCGCGCACCATGGAGCAGCTGGAAGGCTCACTGAGGGCTCTGGAAATCGAGATCACGGCTGAGATCAACGAAAAGATCGATGCCATCTTCCCGCCCTTCAAAACGGCCCCCGAGCACTACGCTTGGTAAGCAGAAAGCCCGCGCTCGCCTCTCAAGGAGACGGGCGCGGGCTTTTTTAGAGCAGAAAGCTGTGTCGCCTGCTTAGGCCGACTTCTTCTTTCGGCGTGCGGCCATAAAGGCGCCGGCGGCGGCGAGGCCGATCATTGTGGCGGGCTCGGGCACGGCTTGGCCTCGGGAATCCGGCATAGGGGCCGCCATCTCAAGGTTGGCGTAAGGATCAAACTCCAGCTCCGAATGGGGAGAGGTGGTGGCGATGCCCTGAGACTCTAAGTCGGCCAGCACGCCCGAACCGTCTACGGTTCTTTCTGATGCCTGGGCCATGGCAAGGCCAGCAAAGGAAATTGCGGCGACGGCGGCGAAAAACTTGCTCATTGTGGTCCGGTGGGCGATTGAGCCCACCGGAGTCTTTCCGCACATGCCCTAATGCAAGGCCCGCAGGGATGCGGGGAACGGGCCCTTAGCCCTTCTTGTCGCGCTGCTGAGCGCCGTAGCGGCGCATGAACTTCTCAACGCGGCCGGCGGAGTCGACGATCTTCTTCTGGCCGGTGTAAAAAGGGTGGGTGAAGGCGCTGATTTCGAGGCGCATCACATAGTGATCGACACCGTCGATGTTTCGGACCTCTTCCGACTTTCCGGTCGAGAGTCCGGTCCACTCGTTTTCGCCGTCGATCCACAGGACGGGATGGTTGATCGGATGCGTATCGGCCTTCATGAAGTCGTCTCCAGGACTCGCCATTATGTCTCACTCTCGCCTTGGCGTGGCGGCCCGTTGGGGTCTGGGCAGGCCAGAGGGCCTGGGAAATGGCGAATTGCGGCGTCGGTCAGGGCCTCAACGGTAAGGCCAACCCGTTCATCCTCGCCGGATTTCACGAGCAGGGCTCCAAAGCCTCCGGCTCCCAGGCCATCCTGCGGATGAATTCTGAAGCAGGGGAACTCGGCCAGCCGGGAGCGCGGCGCCGCGGTTTCGCATTCCACGGCCTGGAAGTCGGGGCGCCTTCTGAGCAGCCACATGATCGAGTCTTCATTCTCGTCGGTGGAGTAGGTGCAGGTGGTGTAGGCCAAGGCTCCGCCCGGAGCCACGCATTCGGCGGCCAGAGCCAAGATCCTCCGTTGGAGCTGGGCGTGCCGCGAGATGACCTGAGGGTGAAACGCTCCGAGGGCCTTTTCGCCCTTGGCGATCATGGATTGGCCGGAGCAGGGGGCATCGACGAGCACCAAATCGAAGCTGGCGGGAAACGCCTCGGCCACGAGTGACGGGTCGAGGCGTGTGATCCAAGCCGGCCCCAGGCCGAGCCGCTTGTAGGTGGAGACCAGCGACGGCACGCGCTTGGGGTGAATCTCATTGCCCACCAGCACTGACGGCTGATGCGCCTGCCAAGCCAAAACCGACTTGCCCCCGGGGGCGGCGCAGAGGTCCAAGATGGAGAGCGGTTGGGCCTTGATGCCTGCCTGCAGCATCCCGAGGATGGCTGAGCTCAGGTCCAGGCCGTAGTCCGCCTCCTGCAGCGGGCTTTCCGTGCGCGGAGCGATCCACGGCGGCAGCTGGCAGAGGGATTCACCTGCCGGTTCCGATAGCACGGCCACCGGCCGCCCCGATTCGCCCGACATCACCGCATCGATGAAGGCGGCCCGCTCTTCGGGCGGGAGAATTCGGTCGGCCTGCCTCTCCACCAGCCGAAGACTCGGCTTGCCGCCCGGCTGCGCCTGCCGCCCCTTTTTCAACCTGGCCGCCTCACTTGGCGCAGGAGGAGGGCAGGGGGCATTCCCCTATCATATCTGCGCTGCCCGGGCGATGCAGTATCTTGGGCTTGCATGGACCGACATTTCGTGGGGTGGCGAGAACGCGTGAGTCTTCCGGAATGGGGGATCGAGTCGATCGTCGCCAAGGTCGATTCTGGGGCGTTGACGAGCTCAATTCACATCGAAAATCTTGAGGAGCTGCCTGAAGGCCGAATTCGGTTTGACGTCGTTCTTTCCCGGTCGGAGCACCACCAGCGGGTGAGCGTGGAGGCGGTGTGCCTGAAAATGCGGCGTGTGCGGTCCAGCAACGGCCACGTCTCGGTGCGGCCCCTGGTCGAAACGACGATGCGCATGGGATCGGTGACCAAAAAGATTCAGCTCACCCTGGTGGGCCGGGAGAAGATGAAGAGCCGAATGCTGGTGGGACGACAGGCGCTCTCGGATGACTTTGCAGTAGTCTGTGATCAGGCGTTCATCGCCGGGAAGCCCAGGTAGAGCAATGAATATCTCCGTCCTTTCGATTGGACCTCGGCTCTACAGCACGAAGAGAATTCGCGAAGCGGCGATTCAGCGCGGACACAAGGTGAGGGTGATGGACACTCGCAAGTTTGCCCTGCACCTGGAGCACGAGACGCCTGAACTTTTCTACCGCAATAAAAGAGTTTCTGCGCCCGACTGCGTGATCCCCCGCATTGGCCACTCGCTGACATCTTTTGGCACCAGCGTGGTGCGCCAGTACCAGCAGATGGGTGTCTTCTGCGTCAACTCCTCCAGCTCGATCTCCAGCTCGCGCGACAAGCTTCGTTCGCTCCAGCTGTTGAGCCGATACGACATCGGAATCGCGCCGACCACCTATGTGAGGGCGCGGGAGGACATTCTGCCGGCCATCGAGCGAGTGGGCGGCGCCCCTGTAATCATCAAGCTTCTGCAGGGCACGCAGGGACTTGGCGTGATCCTGGCGGAGTCTCTAAAAGTGGCGGAAGCCATCATCGAGACCCTTCAAGGCGCCGAGCAGAGCGTTTTGGTGCAAAAGTTTGTCGCGGAAAGCAAGGGCAAAGACCTCCGCGCATTTGTCGTGGGCGACCGGGTGGTGGCGGCGATGCGGCGGGTGGCGCAGGGCCAGGAGTTCCGCAGCAACGTGCACCGGGGCGGCCGAAGTGAAGCCGTGGAGCTGGACGCCGTTCA
>JBGSIR010000372.1:0-6197 GCA_041742415.1 Fimbriimonadaceae bacterium
GCGCGGGCCGATGCCCGTGCCCAGGCAGGCGCCGCCCGCGATGGGGTGGCTGCTGGTGACATAGGGGTAGGTGCCGTGGTCGAGATCGAGAAAGGCGCCCTGGGCTCCCTCAAAAAGCACCCGGCTGCCGTCACGCACCGCCTTCTGCACCTCCACTTCGGTGTCGCACACCAGCGGGGCCAGCTCTTCGGCATAGCGGGCGTACTCATCGTAGAGCGCATCGAAGGCAACGGGCTCGCCGCCCAGAAGCTGAATCAGCCGGTTCTTGCCTTCCAGCACTTCGGCGAGCCGCTGGCGGAAGGCTTCGGGCCGCACAAAGTCGCCCATGCGGATGCCCGTGCGCTGCACCTTGTCGGTGTAGCACGGGCCGATGCCGCGGCTGGTGGTGCCGATCTTGTTGGCCCCGCGCGCAGCTTCCTCCAGGGAGTCGAGCAGGCGATGGTAGGGAAAGACGACGTGCGCCGAGGGCGACACCAGGAGGCGGCCGAGATCGGCCTGTTGAGCGCGTGTGGCCGCCAGCTCGTCGATCAGGCTCTTGGGGCAGATCGCCATGCCGCCGCCGAGGATGCTCAGCGTCTCGCGGTGAAGGATTCCGGCGGGAACCAGGTGGAACTTGAACGTTTTGCCGCCCGTGATGACGGTGTGGCCCGCGTTGTTTCCTCCGCTGTAGCGGACGACGACCTGAGCGTCTCCGCCCAGCACGTCCACCATCTTGCCTTTCGCCTCATCGCCCCATTGGGCTCCAACAATCACCAAAGTCGACATTCTTGCTCCAGTGCGCGCGGGGACGGCTTCGCAGGAAGCCCTTTCCATTCGCACGCCCGAGGATCCGCCGGCCTTGCCGTTCGCCTTTTCTCGGCGGGTGAATTTTAGCAGAGCCTGCGCGGCGCTCGGGGACCACGAAGCCGCCGAAGAGGCCGGCCCGGTATCCTATGAAGATTCGCGGGCCTCTGGCCCGTCTGGAACCGTTAGTCCGTGGCTGAAGACAAGACTCCCCCACCGCCCGATCATCCCATCACTGGGATCGACATCAAGGATGAGCTCTCGAAGAGCTACATGAACTATGCGATGTCCGTCATCATCGCCCGCGCCCTGCCGGACGTGCGAGACGGACTGAAGCCGGTTCAGCGCCGCGTGCTGTACGCCATGCGCATCCTGAACCTGCGGCCCGACCAGCCTTTTGCCAAGTGCGCCAAGGTCACCGGCCAAACCAGCGGCGACTATCACCCGCACGGCGACCAAATCATCTATCCGACCCTTGTCCGCATGGCGCAGGATTTCACCATGCGCTACCCGCTCATTCAGGGTCAGGGCAACTTTGGCAGCGTGGACGGCGACCCGCCGGCCGCCCAAAGGTACACGGAATGCCGCCTCGCTCCCATTGCGATGGAGATGCTGGAGGACCTCGACCGCGAGACGGTCGACATGATGGAGAACTACTCTCAGACCCTGAAGGAGCCGCAGGTGCTCCCGGGCAAGTTCCCCAACCTTCTTTGCAACGGCAGCCAAGGCATCGCCGTCGGCATGGCCACCTCCATGCCGCCGCACAACCTCACCGAGGTCGCCAATGCCCTCATCCACCGCCTCGCTTACCCCGAGAGCACGCTGGATGAGATCATGGAGCACCTTCCTGGCCCCGACTTCCCCACCTACGGCCTCATCATGGGCGTGGCGGGCATTCGGCGGGCCTATGAGAGCGGCCGCGGCAGCGTGGTGATGCAGGCCAAAACCATGATTGAGCCGGGCGCCAGCGGGCGCACCACCATCGTGGTCACCGAGCTGCCCTATCAGGTGAACAAGGAGAACCTGGTGAAGAACATCGCCGGGCTCATTCGCGACAAGAAGTTCGACGGCCTGATGAGCGTGAACGACTACAGCGACAAGCGAGGCATGCGCCTGGAGGTCGACGTCCGCCGCGACGTGAACCCCAACAAGGCGCTGAACTACCTGCTGAAGCACACCCCGCTGCGCACCAGCTTCTCGTGCATCCTGCTTTCGCTGGCTCCGGCCATTCGCACCGAAAGCGGAGTTCAGCTCGCCCCCCGCGTGGCGCCGCTGCTCATGATGCTGGACTCCCACCTCACGCACCGCCGCGAGGTCATCGAGCGCCGCACCCGCTATGAGCTTTATCAGGCGCTCACCAGCGTTCACCGGCTGGAGGGCTTCCAAATTGCCCGCCGGTTCCTGGATGAAGTCATCCGCGCCATCCGCGAAAGCCGCGACGAAGGCTCTGCCCGCGTCCGATTGATCCGGGAATTCGGCATGAGCGCCTTCCAGGCCAACGCCGTGCTGGCCATGCAGCTCCGCCGCCTCACTCAGCTTGAGCAGGACACCCTGGAGAGGGACTACAAGGAAGTGCTGGCCAAGACGCAGGACCTGATGGACATCCTCACCCGCGACGAGCGCATGCGCCAGGAGCTGGAGAACGAGCTGATCTATCTGCGCGACAAATTCGGCGACGAGCGGCGCACCCGCATCATCACCCGCGAAGTTGGCGACTTCAGCGAAGAGGACCTCATCCCCGAAGAGGAGGTCATCATCAGCATCAGCCGCGACGGCTACATCAAGCGCATCAGCATGGACGCCTATCGTCAGCAGAAGCGCGGCGGCAAGGGCATGAAGAACGTGCAGAAGTCGGACGACGAGCCGGCGCACCTCTTCCAGGTGATGACGCACAACACCATCCTCTTCTTCACCGATCGGGGCCGCGCCTATAAGCTGCGCGCTTACGACGTGCCCGAAAGCGGCCGATACAGCCGCGGCATGCCCGTCATCAACTACATCGCCATCACCGGCGAAGAGCGCGTGACGGCCACCGTGAGCATCGAGGATCTGAACGGCGAGGGCTACCTCACCATGATCACCCGCCAAGGCGAAATCAAGCGCACCGCGCTGGAGAACTTCGCCAACATGCGCAGCAACGGCCTCAACGCCTTCGACATCGAAGAGGGCGACGAGCTGGGCTGGGTGCTGGTGACCAAGGGCGACGACCAGCTGGTGCTTGTTACCCGCAATGGCATGTCCATCCGGTTCAAGGAAACTCAGGCCACCGAGCGCAGCCGCAACGCAGGAGGCGTCCGCGCCATCACCTTGCGGCCCAGCGACGTGCTGGTTTCCGCTTCCATTGCCAACGACACCCGGCAGCTCTTGGTGGTGGGTGAGAACGGCTATGGCAAGCGCACGCCGATGGATCAATACAAGATCCAGTCGCGCGGCGGCCTGGGCGTGCTCACGATGAACGTCACCGCCAAGACCGGCCCCATCATCGGCGCCGAAGTGGTGGAGGACAAAGACCGCCTGCTGGTGCTCACCGCCAACGGCAAGGGCATTCGCCTGCGCATCAAGGAGGTGCGCGAGGTGAACCGCATTGCCCAGGGCGTCAAGCTGATCGACCTTGGCAAGGACGACACCATCGCCAGCATCGCCCGCCTCGTGCTGGACCCCACCGAAGCCGAAGGCGGCTCATCGGTCAGCGAAGGCGCGGACGAAGAGGAGTAAAGCCAAAATGCCGCCCGCGCCCTGAGTGGCCGGGCGGCATTCCTTCCGCCCGGGGACTATGAAACCGTGCGGTGAAGGCGTCAGTATGAAGGGAGTGAACTCGGCCCGCATCACCCTGGAGCCGCTGACCCGGACACTGAACCTGGTCTTTTCCAACTTTTTGCCCTACCTGGTCATCGGCCTCATCATCATGATCGGCCAAATCGTGGCCAGCTGGTCCACCGGGTTCAACTTCAGCTGGGACAGCAAAACCGAGGACTTCAACGCGATTTTCTTCACCGCCATGACGGCGGCGGCCATCGTTCAATTCGTCATCGGCCAAGTGCTTGCCTTTGCGGCGGCCATCAACACGATTCTTTGGAGCGGAGCCGCCAGCGCGATGATCGCCAAAGACCTGCAGGCGCCGGGAACCGCGACCGCGAAATACGGCGTGGAGCAGATGCGCAGCCGCCTTACCCCGCTCATCGCTCTGGGTGTGGTCTATGCCGGAATCCAGCTCGTGATGCCCTTCGTCTTCTGCGTCGGGCCGATCTTTGCTGCAGCGCTTTATCTTCTCTTTGCCTTTTCGGTGCCCATCATCATGCAGAGCCGGTCGGTTTCCATGGGGCAGGCGCTCAAGGCCTCCAGCCGATTGGTGCGTGAACGCCTGGCTGGCGTGCTCGGCTTCATGATCGTGGCAGGCATCCTCTGCGCATTTTTGAGCATCCTGCTTGGATTGGGGCTGGTCGTCTTTCCTGCTGCCATCACCCTTCTTTATCTCAGCATCACTCTCCCGCACCAAGCGGCGCCGAATCCTTCACAATAGAGCGCGATGGAGCCCGCGCGTTCGTTCCCGCCGCAATTGGCCGCATCCAGCTCATTTTCCTTTCAAGTCATCTCTGAGGCTCTCGAAGTCTTCAAGACAGATTGGCAGAGCTGGCTGGGGTTTTCCCTGTCATCGCTCGCACCTATGTCCGTAGGCTATGACATCAGTTTGGCGGGATACATTCCTCTGATGCTGCAGGCGGCCGAAGAAGGTTCGCGCGTCGGCGAACCCACACCGTTTGCCATTCTCTTTGCAGGCCAAGCAGTGCTTATCGCTTCCACCCTCTTCCTCGCAGTCGGACTCCTCAAAATGTCTTATGTAAAGTTGGATACTGGCGAGGTGAGTTGGACGGACGGCTGGAAAGCGCTTCCCCAGTTTCCCGGGCAGCTCCTCATTGCACTTCTGTTCACTCTCGCAATGTTTGCGGGCTTCACTTTGCTTGTCCTTCCAGGGCTGCTGGCCATCGCGGCTCTCTGGCTCTCGGCAGCAGTGTATGCAGACCCCCGAAACACGCAGAAAGGTCCGCTGAGCGCCATCAGAGAAAGCTGGCGCCTTGCTAAGCGTAATTTTGCCATGTCCCTTGTTATGTTTTTGGCTCTCTGGCTTGCGCAATCAGCAGGCTCAGCCGCCGCTGGCATTGGGTTCCTCGTCACGGCGCCCATCGCCGCCATTGCGGCCGCGATGACAAAGCGGCGGCAGGAAGCTCTCTTGGAAAATCTGCAATCAAACTTGGGAGTGGCGCAATGAGCCAAGCCCCCTACTCACGGCCCGCTCCCACCGGAGACGCCTTTTCATTTCAAGTCTTTTCCCAGGCTTGGAATCTCTTCAAAGACGATTGGAAGCCTTTCGTTTTGTTTGGCCTGTCCTCCGTGGCCATTCCGTTTTTGGGTGTGCTTGTCTTCTCCATCCCCTATTTCGGTCTGATCATCTCGGTCTCCACCAATCCAGACAACCCCCAATTCCTTGCGCTCTTGCCGGTGATGATTTTAGGGCTGCTGCTCTTGAGTGTCGGCTCATTCATCATGCAGATCGGCTGGCTTCGTATGGCTTTCCACAAGATCGATCACGGAACAGTCGAATGGAAGGAAGGGTGGCGCGCCATGTCTTCCTTCGGAGGCCACTTTGCCGTCAGCTTCTTAGCCTACTTAATCATCAACATCGGCTTTTTATTCCTCTATCTTCCAGGCCTCATTGCCACTGCCATCCTTTGGCTTGCAGTCGTCATCTATGCCGACCCTGAGCGCAGAAACCGCGGCGTCATTGATGCCCTCAAGGAAAGCCGAGACCTCACTCGCGGTTCGCTGCTCTACTCTTTCTTGTTCTACTTTGTAATGGTCTTGATCGCCCAGCTTGGCAGCTATGTCTTTGGCCTTGGCGTCATCGTCACTGCCCCCTTTGCCGCGATAGCAGCGGCGATGCAGAAGCGCCGACGAGAAGCGCTCGTGTTCGGTCAGCCAGCAATTCCTGCGGCGGCTCCCCCGCCGACCATTCAGCCATGAAAGCACTCTTTGAAGGTCTTCGCATGGTGCTCACCATGCCCGGACTCCGACGCAACTTTTGGCAGCCGGTTCTGGCGACTTGCGGGCTCTATCTTGTGCTCCTCATCGCTGGCATCGTGACGGCTATGAGCCTGGGCGCCGTCATCATTGAGCGCTTCAACCTTCCCGATTGGATGGGATTTTTGGGCGGAGGAGTTGTCTTTGCTGTGGCATGGGTCTATGCCAGTTCCGCTATTTTTGTGGGCATTGCCGGCATTATCGCCGGGCTCTTCGCCGAGCGCATCACCACCGCCATCGAGGCAGCCCGGGGCGGAGAGCCGCTGAGCTTCAGCCACACCAGATCCGCCCAAGCCGCCGACACCGCGGCGCGGATCGGCCAGGCGCTGGTGGCGGCC
>JBGSIR010000373.1:0-3957 GCA_041742415.1 Fimbriimonadaceae bacterium
GGCCACCGCGCAGGGGGCGCCGGTGTCGGCAAACCGCAGAATCGGCTGGCCCGCCGAGGTTGGGAGGAACCCGCCCGCCCGCCACACCCGCACTTAGGGCTCGAAATCCAAAATCCCCGCGCCCTGGGTGGAGAGGTGATAGCCGTGCTCATTTCGGCGGGTCTCGGCCAGGCGGAGCCCGAGCGCATCGGCGAGCACGGTGCAGGGCCGCCCCTCCATGTCTCGGTTCGGGAAGGCGCCCATGATGAGCAGCCGCCCTCCGCCGCGCACCCAGTCGGCCAGCTTTTGCTGGATGTGCTCATCCATCAGCTCCGGCGAGGCGAGGGCCAGCGAGGGCACATTGATGGGCCGGTGCTGAAGATCCAGGCCGCCAAATCGAAAGCCCAGGAAGAGCATGGACCGGGTGAGGCGGGCGAGGGGCTCGCGCATGTCCTCCAGCTCGCGCACCAGGCCAGTTATGGCCTCGCCATAGCGGTAGTCGGCCTTCCACCAATCGGGCACGAATCCCATGGCGATGGGGTCGCGCTCCTCGTCCATGTCGGCCAGCTTGTCAGCCAGCGGCAGGATCACTCGACTGGCCCGCTGGATGCCGAAATAGGTGGGGTCCAGCCCGCCTTCGGGGTTGATGGGGGCGGCAAAGCCGTGCCGCTCTCCGGTCGTGGCGATGCGCCCGTTCCCATCGCCTTCGGCCTCGGCCATCATGGGGTTGCGCCCGCCGGAAAGCAGATAGTAGTTGAGCAGCCGGCAGCCCTGCGCCAGGCTCATCAGGATCTTCATTTCGGCGCTGGCGCTGTCGTCCCGGCGCCCGCCCGTTTCACCGTAGTCTTGGCTGCCGACCGAAAACTCCATCGAAGTCGAGGGCTGCTCGGGGCGGTGGACGGCCTCCATCATGGTGTGCATCAGATAGAGATCGGGCCCGGTTTCGCGGCTGAAACCATCGAAATAGTGGTCGCTGCCGCTGAGATACCCTTCGGCCTGGGTGTAGCTTTCGTAGAGCTGGCTGATTCCGATCGGCAGTCCATAGAGCCGCCCGCCGCCGGTGCCGTGGATGTTGACGATGAACGGAATGTCCTTGACCCCGTTCTCCTCGGCAAAGCCCCGAAGGGCGGCGATGTAGCGGGCGGTGCGGGTGCGGGCAAAATCGCCCCAATCGCGGTGAAAGGCGGCGCCATAGCCTTCTCCGGGCGATCGCAGGTGGACGGCCCGCTCGGCAGGATCATAGAGGTCGAAGGGATAGCGCTCGGCGGCCGGTTCCGCGCCATAGCGGGCTATGATCCACTCGCTGAAGGCGCAGAGGCTCACTTCGGTGAGCTCCGGCTGGTTGTTCACCCAGCTCAGCATGCCGATCTCGTTGTCAAGCTGGCACCCGATCACCGGTCCGCCGTTCTGCTGGAGCCGCTCGGCAAAGATCGGCATGATGCGGGCGTACCAGCGGCGCGAGGTCTCCAGGAACCCCGGGTTCATAAAGTCGAGGGTGTGAGACCGGGCGCGCTCGCCGTCCCAGGTGATCGGCACGGCGTCGGGGCGCTTGTCATAAACCCAATAGGGAATGCCCTCGTTCTTCATCTCGGCCATCACAAAGGGGCCCGGTCGGGCGATGAACCAAAGCTTGTGGGCGTGGACGAGGTCGATGAATTCGGCCAGGTCGTATTGACCGCCCGGGCCTTCGAAGTCGAACTGGCCTTCCTGCGGCTCGTGAATCAGCCAGGGGCTGTAGGCGGCGATGGCGTTGCAGCCGGCGTCGATGGCCTTGCGAATGCGGTCGCGCCAGTCTTTTCTCGCCAGGCGAAAGTAGTGGAGCTCCCCGGCAAGAATGATGCGGGGCTTTCCGTCGATGAGGATGCGGCGCTGCTTGACCTCGACCATGCCAAGCAGAGTTTAGCTTAGCTGAACCGGTTTTGCACCGGTTCTTTTAGTCCAGCAGATCGAAAAATCGGTCGGCGGGGTCCTGGCCGGAATAGACGGCGCTGGGAGCCTTGCGGCTGGCGTGGCCATCCATCCAGAGCAGGTTGAACATGCCGTTGTGCACGGGGTTCGGGCGGCCCCAGCAGTCGGCATCGGCGAAGCTCGGCGGCAGGATGTACTTGCCCTCGTCTCCGCACCAGCTCCCGGCCACGCTCGACTTGGAGTCGGTGAACATGGCGGTTCCGCTGGCGTCGGGCACCGAGGCGTCGGCCACCGGCTGAGGCGCGGTGAAGTTGCTGAAATCGCTGAGCAGGCCCGTCAGGTAGTGGGCGTTGTAGCCGAAGTGGCTGGTGCGCATTCCGCTCGCATCTGTAGGGGCCAGGCCGCTGGTGGGGCAGAGCCAGATGTCTTTGTTCTTGACGTAGGGGTCGATGAGGTCGTGCCAGATGGCCACACCGGTGTCGGTGGCATAGGCGGCCGGCGCGACCCGGTCGTCATAGTCGCTCATGTACATTTTGTGAGCCAAGCCCAGGTTCCTCACGTTGCTCATGCAGGTGACCGCCTGCGCTGCCGACTTCGCCCGGGAGAAGACCGGGAAGAGGATGGCGGCGAGGATGGCGATGATCGCGATGACCACCAGCAGCTCGATAAGAGTAAAGGCTTGGCTCTTGTTCATGGCTTAGTAGGCGGCGTCGGGGAAGTAGAAGTCCGACGCGTTTTCGGGGGTGATGAGCTCCACGTCCAGCTTGATGTTGCGGGGCATGAACTTCATGGTGTTCTCTCGTCCGGCCAGAAGGATGCTGGCGGCCTGGTGCATTCCCACGGCGATCATCGAAGGGGAGTAGGTGATGTTGGCGGGGAACAGGGGGTCCTTGTCCATCACGCGCTTCACCACGTCCTTCATGCCGGCGCCGGGCATCATCCACAGGGAGTCTTCGCGGCCGGCGGCCTTGAGGGCGGCTTCGGCGCCGAGGGCCATGTCGTCGTCGCTGGCCCAGATGGCGTCGAGCTGGGCGTTCTGGGTGAGGATGTTGGCGGTGACCTTTTCGGCCTCTTCGCGGTTCCACTCGCCGCGCTCGGCGGCGACCACCTGGATTCCAGGTGCGGCCTTGAAGACTTCCATGGCGGAGTTGAATCGGGCGTCATCGACGGTGGAGTCCATGCCGCGCAGGATGGCGATCTTGCCTGCTCCGTTCAGCTTCTGCACCATGAATTCGGCGGACTTGCGGCCAAAGGCTTCGTTGTCGCCCGCGATGAAGACGTCGGCCACCGGCTCAGTGAAGCCGCGGTCCACGTTCACCACCATGATGCCCGCCTGTTTGAGCTGCTTGGCGGCCGGTGTGAGCGGGCCGCTTTCGAAGGCCAGGATCACAACGGCGTCCACACCGGCGGTCTGCAGGTTCTGCAGGTCGGCAATCTGGTCGTCGCTGGTGTCGCAGGTTTCGATGACGAATTCGACGCCCGGGTAGTCGTTCTTCACCTGCTCGGCCCACCAGTTCACACCGGCGGTCCAGCCATGGGTGGCGGCGGGAATCGAGACTCCCACTTTGTATGTCTTGCCGTTTGCGGCGGCTCCGGCTCCAGCGCCTGCTGTGCCGGCGGCAGGCGGATTGCAGGCCGCCAGGCCGAGGGTGAGGGCGGCTGCGCCCAAGAAAAGACTCTTCCTCATTGTGGTTTCGCTCCTTCGCGTCAGCGTCGGCGCTGACCCCGCTGGATCAGAACCGCCGCCAAAATCACGGCGCCGCTCACAAAGCCCTGCCAGTCTGCATCGACCCCATAGGCGGACATCATCCACCGGATCACCTGCAGCAGAACCACGCCTGCGACGGTGCCCACAATTCTACCTTTGCCGCCCCGCAGGCTGGTTCCGCCGATGACGACGGCGGCGATGGCGTCCAGCTCATAGAGCAGGCCGGTGTTGCCGGTGGCGATGGAGCTGCTGCGCGCCATGTTGAAAAACGCCGAGAGCCCGGTGAGGGCGCCCAAAGTGGTGTAGGCCAGCAGCTTCACGCGGCGGGTGTCGATGGCGCTGTACTGCGCGGCGCGCTCGTT
>JBGSIR010000374.1:0-1560 GCA_041742415.1 Fimbriimonadaceae bacterium
CGGCAGCAGCGCCATCATCGCCCCGCCGGTCGGCAGCTTCCCGCCTGACGGCGTGCTTCACGAAACAGCGATGGGCGCCGAAGCCGTGGCGGTGGCCGACGTGGACTTTCCGACCCTGATGCACGCCCGGCAGGAAGGCGATGTCCGCAATTGGAACGACCGCCTGCGCTCTTGGCGGCTCAGGCCGTCGGGCTGAGCGAGATCCAGATTTCGGTGCGGAGCTGGTCGGGCGGCACGACTTCGCAGTCGTCCACATAAACCTCCCAGTCCGGCGCGTCGGCGGTCGCCAGGCCCTGGGCTTTCAGCTCGTCGAAGGCCTTCATCCAGGTCTCCATAAGCTGGGGATAGGGGCCAACGTGGGTGAAAATTGCCCATCGGCCTGCGGGCATTTCCATCCGCTCCAGCTCCGGCTCCTCCTCGGGGCTCGCCTCGAACCCCGCGAAGGATCGCAGCTCCGCTTCGGGTGTCGTGCCGGGGTCGTCCATGTAGCTGGCGAAGAAAACCTGGCCGGGCGCATAGGCCGACTTCCGCTCTTGCCCCAGCCGATCAAAGGTCTCGCCGATGCGGTGATATGGACCTGCGTGGGGCAGTCCGGCGATGGCCTTGGCGGGATGCTCTTCGATGCGAAAAGTCATGGAGTGCTTAGTATAGCAGTCCGGTATTTGCGTGCACTTTCGAACCCGTGGCGGCCATAAAAGTCCACGAGTGTGGTCCAGTCGATGAGGCATCTTTTGCCTCCGCTTTGCGCCAGGCGCTGCAGGCTGGAGCCCAGCAGCGCATGCCCCAGCCCCTGTCCGCGCACCTTCGCGCTCACCCCGATGGGCCCGAGCGCGCACCAGTCTTCGCCCAGGCTGTGCCGCCAGATGGCACCGCCGATGGGCCGGGCGGTGGCGGGGGATTGGGTGATGCTGAAGCCGATGCATTCCTCACCGCGGAAGAGCAGATCGATCTCTTCAGGCTCGCTGCGCAGTTTTCGCATAGCGTCGTAGTGCCAGCGGCCAGGGAATTCTTCGGCCAGAAAGGCCTCTAGCGCTCGGCTATCCTCGGGCCGCGCGGGGCGGACCAGGGTGTCTCCCGAGAGGGGAGCCAGGCAGCCGTCATAAGGCTCGTAGTCCTGCAGGTTCCGCTCCACGTCGTGTGCGTCTCCGCTCAGGCTCCAGCCGTCGAACTTCGGCCAGAGGTGCTGCGGCGCCCCGGGCCAGAGGTGATCGTGGTCTTGGCCAAAGACAGCATCGCCGCCATTGGCCCGCACCAGCGCCTGTTGCAGAACGTCGTTCATCGCCTCCCAGCTTGATCCCGCCCAGGCGGTGATGTGGATGCGGTCGGAGCGGTCTCCGATGAAGATGCGGCCCTGCGGGGCGCGCTTCAAGGCCACCCGGGCCTCGCCATTTCCGCCGCTGGCATCCGCCAAAAACAGGGGGTGGTCCATTGTTTGGCGCTGGATGTCATCGGCCGAGACGCGAAACCGCTCGCCATAGGTGTGCGCCCAGGCGTCGGCAAAGGCCGGAAGGTCGCCCGAGGAAAGGGGCTGCCAGCTCACGCTTCGGTGCGCTCCAGGGC
>JBGSIR010000375.1:0-7107 GCA_041742415.1 Fimbriimonadaceae bacterium
CGGCAAAGGCCGGGTCGTTGGCCTCCTCCTCGTCGTGGAAGCGAGTGTTTTCCAAAAGCAGCGCCTGGCCGGGGGCCAGGGCGGCGATCATGGCTTGCGTGTCCTCGCCGACGCAGTCGGGCGCCAGCCGCACATTCTGGCCAAGCAGCTCCGAGAGCCGGGCAGCGACAGGAGCCAGGCTGTCTTCGGCAGTGCGCTGGCCCTTGGGCCGGCCGAGATGGCTGCAGAGCACCGCCGAGCCGCCGCCAGCAAGGATCTGCCGAATGGTGGGCAATGCCGCCGTGATGCGGGTGTCATCGGTGATTCGGCCGTCTTCCAGCGGAACATTGAAGTCGCATCGTACGAGGACCTTTTTGCCCTGAACGTCGAGCTGGCTGAGCGTGCGGAGTGCCATGACGCAGCCAGTTTACGCCCCTGACGAGGCGGGCTAGGCATACAAAAAAACGCCCCCAACCACTCAGGAGTGATTGGGGGCAGGTCTATGAAGGATGCGACCTTTAGAAGGTGCAGCTTCCGCCGTTGGCCACGGCGCGGGCTTGGATGAGCGCGTCGGCGGCCGGGTTGGGCGACCAGAACTTGCCCGCCGCGCAGATGTTGGCGACGTTGGTGGCGGTGTCCCAGGCGAACCAAGATCCGGTCGGGATGTTCTTGAGCGGGCTCGGATAGACTTCCTGCGACTTGCGGTGCTTGGCGCTGGTGTCCGTCATCACGTAGTTCGCGCCTTCGTCGCCGTAGCGGAAAGGAGCGGAGCGGCGGGGCCGCTGGTTCATGAAGAACTTGTCGAACCAGCCATCCTTGAAGTAGGTCGGCTCAAGTCGGCCTTCGGTGCCGCCATCGGCCACGAAGATCGTGTTGGAGACTTCGTCAATCGCGTTGGCGTTCGGATAGACGTAGCAGCCCGAGGCTGCGCTAGTCGAGCCGGAGTTGCAAAGGTTGTCCCGAGAGATGTCCCAGATCAGGAGCTGGTTGATGCCAATGGATCGTCCGATCTCGGGGGCATATTCGGCGCCCGGAGACTGCCAAACACCCGCATAGCTCGGAGCCAGAGCCGGCTCCTTGCCGAACTGGCCACTCTTGACATAGGGAAGAATCATCGCGTCCCAGGTGCGCATGTGGTTCGGAGGGCTGCCCGCAGCGGCCCAGGTGGCGTTTCGAATGCCAGCCGGATAGACCGCAAAGAACCAGTCCCAGGTCGGGAAGCCGTCGTCGTAGTCGGAGAGGTAGAGGTAGGTGGCCGTGCCAATCTGCTTCATCTGCGCCAGGCCCGCCGTCTTCTTGGCCGCAAGCTTGGCTTGGGCGAAAACGGGGAACAGGATGGCGGCGAGAATCGCAATGATGGCGATGACCACAAGGAGCTCAATAAGCGTGAATGCCTTGCGCATGGATTGTCCTCGATGACGTGCGCCCATGCTCATCGGTTCTCGTTCATTTCGGCCTGAACATTCGGGTCGGCCGCAGAGTCCGGATTGGCCGGCGGCTGGCCCGATTGCCTTTCGATGTCCTGAACCGTAGGCGTGGTGTTGGCCGCAGGCTCGGAACAGCCGGCAACGGCGAAAACAAGAACGAAGGCGATGAGAAGCGTCTTCATCAGCATATATAGTGACCCAGACCGGGGCCTCAGTTCCAAGAAGACGCCCTGCAAGCCCCCAAAACTGCAAAAGTCCCGCCTAAGATTATCTATGCACTGCGTACTATTCGACTAATGTTCGACCATCATTCGACGAACGGTCAGATCTCCCCCTTCCCCCTTGCGCTCCAACCCCTCCGAACCAAGCAATTCCCGCAAAACGACCGGTCGCCGCCGCTTCAGTAACATCAGCCAAGAATGGCGAGCCATCAGTTCGAAACCCAGCTTCTTCACGCCGGATTTTCCGGTGACCCGGCCACCAAAAGCCGGGCGGTGCCGATCTATCAGACCACCAGCTACCTCTTCGATGATACGGCCCATGCCGCCCGGCTCTTTGGCCTTCAAGAGTTCGGAAACATCTACACCCGCCTGATGAACCCCACCACCGCCGTGCTGGAGAGCCGGGTGGCGGCGCTGGAAGGCGGAACGCACGCGGTGGCCACCGCCAGCGGCCAGGCGGCCGAGGTGCTTGCCATCACCAACATCGTGGAGGCGGGCGATGAGATCGTCTCCGGCGCCAGCCTCTACGGCGGCACCTACAACCTCTTTCACTACACCCTGCCCAAGCTCGGCATCACGGTGAAGTTCGTCGACGCGGGCGACCCCGAAGCCTTCCGCGCGGCCATCACCGACAATACCAAGCTTTTCTATGCCGAGACCGTGGGCAACCCCCGGCTGGACGCGGTGGACATCGCCGCCGTCGCCGCCATCGGCCGCGAGCACGGCATCCCGCTGATGGTGGACAACACCACCACGAGCCCCTATCTGGTGCGCCCCTTCGACCACGGCGCGGCGGTCGTCGTCCATTCGCTCACCAAGTTCATGGGCGGCCACGGCACCAGCATCGGCGGCATCGTGGTGGATGGCGGAAACTTTGACTGGGGCGGCAGCGGACGGTTCCCCAACATGACCGAGCCCGACCCCAGCTACCACGGCCTCAAGTTCTGGGAGACCTTCGGCGACTTTCCTGGCCTGGGCAACGTGGCCTTTGGGCTGAAGGCGCGGGTGCAGGGCCTGCGCGACCAGGGGCAGGCGATTTCCCCCTTCAATGCGTGGTGCATCCTGCAGGGGCTGGAGACCCTGCACGTGCGCATGGACCGCCACTGCGCCAACGCCCAGCGCGTGGCCGAATTCCTGGCCTCCCACCCCGAAGTGAGCTGGGTCAACTACCCCGGCCTGCCCGGCGAGCTGCACGAAAAGGCCAAGAAAACCCACGCCCGGGGCCTCTACGGCGCCCTTGTTGGCTTTGGCGTGAAAGGCGGCCACGAAGCGGCGGTCAAGTTCATGGACAAGCTGGAGGTCTTCTCGCTGCTGGCCAACATCGGCGACGCCAAGAGCCTGGTGATTCACCCGGCCAGCACCACCCACCAGCAGCTCACCGCCGAGGAGCAGGCCGCCACCGGCGTGACGCCAGACTTCATCCGCCTGAGCGTGGGCATCGAGAGCATCGACGACATCCTCGCCGACCTCGACCAGGCGCTGCGAGCCTGAGAACGTCTGCCCCGGCGCCTGATTTCTGGCGCCGGGGCATGGTTCTCTCGGTATTCTCCACCGCAGATGGAACGACGGGATTTCCTGAAAGCCGCCGGCGCTGCCGGAGCCACTGTGCTTGCGGGCCGGATTCACGCCGAAACGGGGCATCAACAGTTCGATGCGCCCCGCCTGCGCACCAAGCCGGGTTCGGCGCTGAAGGCCAAGCCCATGGAGACGGTTCGCGCCGCCCTCATTGGCGTCGGCGCCCGGGGCCCGACTCACCTTTCGAGCCTTTTGAACCTGGAGGGAACCGAGATCATCGCGGTCTGCGACCTCTATCAAGACTGGGCCGACCGCGCCGCCAAGATGTGCACCGACAAGGGCCGCAAAAAGCCGGACCTCTACACGGGCGGCAAGGATGACTACAAGCGGATGCTGGACCGCGACGACATCGACATCGTCATCATCAGCACCCCTTGGGAAGACCACGTGCCGATGGCCGTGGCCGCCATGCAGCGCGGCAAGCACGCCTTTATCGAAGTTCCCGCCGCCACCACGCTCGAAGAGTGCTGGCAGCTTGTGGAAGTGAGCGAGCGCACCGGCATGCACTGCATGATGCTGGAGAACGTCAACTATGGCCGCGATGAGCTGATGGTGCTCAACATGTGCCGAAACGGCGTCTTTGGTGACCTTTTGCACGCAGAAGCTGCCTATATCCACGACCTGCGCGGACAGATGCACGAAGTGGAGCGCGGCACCGGAAGCTGGCGAACATACCAGTACGCCAAGCGCAACGGCAACCTCTATCCCACCCACGGACTCGGCCCCGTGGCGCAGTACATGAACGTGAACCGAGGCGACCGCTTCGACACGCTCGTCTCGATGTCATCGCCCAGCAAGATGCGCGCGCTCTATGCCCGCGAGAACTTCCCGGCTGACCACAAGTGGCGCAAGCTCCGCTTCCAGGCGGGCGATTTGAACACGACCCTGATCCAAACCCTGCTCGGCCGCACGATCATGGTGCAGTGGGACGAGCAGCTCCCCCGCCCCTACACCCGGCACAACTTCATCCAAGGCACGCGCGGCGCCTGGGGCGGCTTCCCGAACCGGGTCACCGTTGAAGGGGTCTCCAAGAGCACCGAAAGCTGGACGCAGGGCGGCGACCTCAAGGAGTGGTACGACAAGCACGACCACCCGATGTGGAAGACCATCGGCGAGCTGGCCCAGAAGGTCGGCGGCCACGGCGGCATGGACTTCGCGATGATGTGGCGCATCGTCACCTGCCTGCGCAGCGGCGAAGAGCTGGATCAGGACGTCTATGACGCCGCCGCGTGGAGCTGCGTGTTCCCGCTGAGCGAGTGGAGCGTCAACCGGCGCGGCGCGGCCGTGGAAGTCCCCGACTTCACCCGCGGCCTCTGGAAGACCCGCGAGCCGCTCGGCATCGTCGGCTGATCTCTTCCCTGGCCCGGAACCGCGCTCTCAGCAGGTTTCGGGCCAAAACTTATTAATTTCAGTCCACCATCGGGGCTGAAGTCTTTGTGATTTTGACCTCGTTGGGCGCTCCGGCCACGCGGGTGGTGTGCTCCAAGACAAGCTGATCGCCAAATTCATTGGCGCCGCGAATCGTCATCAGGACGCCCAATGTGGAGACATCCTCGATCTTCAGCTCCTTCACATAAAAGTCCTGGAAGGCTTTGGAATCCACGTCGGTCTCGAACTCCAGCGAGGAGACCTGCGGCTCTTCCTTCATGTTGTCACGGAAGACCGGCTGAATGAAGTCGATGCCCTCCGTCCCCTGCGGAATTGGCACGCCCCAATCGCTGAGGTGGAAGGTCTCTAGGCTCACGATTTGGTCGATCTCGTCGCCCTCTTTTGGGATCATGATCGCCCGAATCGAGCCTGCGGGAATCTGATCTTCCTTACCTTTAACAGCAGAATCAATCGCGTCAACGGCCTTTTTCTCCAGTGAATCAGGCGGAAGCGGCGCCCGCTCGGGCTCCGCTGAGAGGCCATGGCCGCAGCCCAAAGCCGCCGCCGCAAGAATCGCAAGAGACCAGCGCATACTTGTCAATATGGACGAACGGGCCGCTGCGATGCATCGACTGAAGGAGGCCTGTGCCGCAATGCCCGGCGCGGTGCTGGAGCACCCCTGGGATCAGGACACCTATAAGGTCGGCGGAAAGATGTTTGCCGCGTTCAGCGGCATCGGCGCCTCATGCCTCTTCAAGGCGACTTCCGACGGGCAGGCCATCCTCATCCAAGACCCGGCGGTTTCGGTGGCGCCCTACCTGGGGCATCACGGCTGGGTGAGCGTAGAGATCACGCCGGAATCGGTGGAGCTGGCGATTGAGCTGATGGAGGCGAGCTGGCGGCACGTGGTGGCGGGGCTTTCGAAATCGAAACAAAAGGAGCTCATGTCAGATCAATAGGAAAAATTCAGCTCAGAGATTGACATATAGCCACCGTTAGAGGAAAAATGCGTCCATGGATGTTCAGACTTCTAAATGGAAGGTCGTCTTTGGGATCGTGCTGGCCGCACCTTTCCTTTTGGCTATGGAATGCGGTACGGGCAATGGGCCACCACCTCTTGAGATTGACGAGACCGTTATCACGCCGAGCTGGCCCGCCCCTGAAAACGGCGTATACACCCGAGGCGCAGGCGTCAAGCTCAACTTGGCCATTGACAAGGCGGTGACGGGGGGGGCTCCCGACTTCTCTGAGTTCTGCTTTCACAACGAGGATGTCCTGAACAACCCAATCTGCTTCGTCTTGGATTACTCCAACGGAAACACCCAGATGCTGACCGGCAATGGAGTCGTGGCGGCTGTTGCTCCATTCGGGAAGCACCTGTTGAGTGTGGTCAAAAACACGTCCGAAGGCACTGTAGAAAAAAACCTAGATGGCATCGAAATCACGATCACTGACACTGCTCCGCCCAGCACCAAAAAGATCTCCGCTGCTCCGGGGCTCTGGAGCCAAACCGGACCAATCACGGTCACGCTTGACACAGGCGAAGTGAAGACCGTTCCCCGAACCTACGTCGTCGAATCGCAGGGCATGAACGTTCCAACATCCATCGTCGTCGATCCAGACACTTCCTCTGTGTACTTTGTCGTGACACCGAAATCAGACCCCATGAGCAACGTCGGCTTCGGATTTGTCTTCGTGAGGGTTGTTGGCGATGGACAAACCTTTGTGCTGGAAGATATGCGCATCCCGCAAAAGCCTGATCCGACGCGGGGCCTGCATGTTGGCACATCAACATCCTTCACAAAGGGCTTGGGGCTCCGGGCAGAGCTGACCTATCAGGTTCAGGACGAAGTAAGCCTGTTCGATGCCTCGACACGTGTTAGAGTGACGGGTTTCTTCAACTATGGAGGGACCAACTACAATCTCAATGAATTCATTGGCACGAACGGCGAAGACACCATCGTCATCGAGACGGGCACAGAGAAACTGCTTCTCACACATGCCTTCGGCGAAGCCGGCAAGGTGACTTTGAGCTTCAATGCGGTCGATTCTAACAACGTCAACATTGACGCCGGAAGCTTCGAGATCATCGACCTCGACTAGTCCACTTCGGGAAAACGGTTTTCAAGGCCGCAGGCATCGGCCTTGAAAAACTTCTGCGAGATCCAGCCGCGGTTGCGCGCGATGCGTCGGTAGACAAAGGACGCCAGCCAGATGAAGGGCGGGAGGGACCACCAGGCGGCGAACCAGCCCAAGGAGGTGCCGCGCAGGGCAAAGAAAACCGCCCTCGCCCCACCCAGCTCTTGGCCGTCAGCGGTCACCACCACCAGCTCACCCAGGCACCGCGCCGCCCGCTCGGGGGTCATGGGCGGAGAGGGGGCGTTTTGGAACTGGCAGATCTGCAGGCGCCGGGCCCTGTCCAGGGCGCGCAGGCGCTGGACCGACCACGAGCACAGCCCGCAGGTTCCGTCCCAAAACAGCCAGTTTCGCTCCACTCCTGGCAGATTCTACGCCCCGGCCGCCCGCACTTCTTCCCA
>JBGSIR010000376.1:0-3439 GCA_041742415.1 Fimbriimonadaceae bacterium
GCCACGCGCGCGGCTTGCCGCTGGGCGAGCTCCGCCGCATGTGCGCCGCCGCCGAAGACGGTCTCCGCCCCGCGCTCACGCTTCTTTTGGATCTCGATCCGACCATCGGCCTCGCCCGCCTCCAATCCCCCGACCGCCTCGACCGCGAGCCGCTGGATTTCCACCAAAAGGTGAGAGACGGCTTCCTGGCCGAATCCCTGCTGGACGCCGGGCGCTGGGTGGTGGTGGACGCCAGTCAGCCGCCGAAGACGGTGGCGGCGGATTGCATAGCTACGATTCTAAACCGACTGAAACCTCAGCAATACAGCCAATAGCACCCCTTGTTGCGCTGGCTCAGAGGCGCAACGATCTTGGCCTACCACCGTCTGTAGACATTTCACGGGAGGGAAATGCCGAGGGCACTTTAGTGAAGAAAGCAAGGCGGCAAGGTCAATGGGATTAGTCGAGAACTGCGGTTTTCCTGTGAACTGTAGATGCAACATTCCGGCTAGAGCTTTGTACGCCATCTAGCGAAAGCACCCGGGTCGCGGCTAGCAACTTCAACTGGGGATCTGTAATTCTTGACCCAAGGGTGACGGAGGGAATCCGACGCTCGTTGGATTATGGATTCGACAGCCCAGGTATGCCTAACCTGAAAAAAGTATGCCTAAAGCTCATTGTTGGGGCTTCGCTTTGTTTTGCTGTGCTTTCGCGGTTGCAATGTCGATATGAGCCGAAATTCCGTTTCTCTCAAGAAGGTGAAGGAGATTTTGGCCATTAATGAGGACCAGGGGCTTGTCTTTTGCAAAATCATAAGCGTCCTTGCCGTATGATGATGTTGACACAAGTATTCCTTTATTTGCTCTTTCATGATCGACTGCGCCCGCCAAATCTCGAACAGCCGAAACGCCGACAACATTGGTATATCTTTTGGCCTGGATAAGGATCTTACCGCCATGGATTGGGGCTGGATCATAGACTATAGCATCTACTCCTCCATCGCGAGAGGTCCTGGTTATACGGACTGTGGCACCCTTAGTGGCAAACTCTTTTTCGAACAGGTTCCGGACTAAGTGCTCGAAATCTTCCCAGGGCATCGCTGCAAGATTTGTTGTTTCATGAGTTTCAATCTCGCGACCACTAATGAATCGCTTGTCTGAAGCGCTGTATTGGAGAACTGGAGGAACTGGGGTAAGATCAGCTAGCGTGTTTCCGGAAATGGCCCCGAGGTGTCGGACACATTCAGTTGGAGTAACATGCTTTAAATTTATTCGCTTCCAATCTTCTTTGCTTACAAGCATAGATAGGATGCAGGGCTTCTGGGGCCTTCCTGTGCCAGGGTGCACGCAATCAGCTCGAACGTTAAGCGCAATGGCAAGAACGGGGCTTTTGCTGTTGAAGGAGAACATGCAGTGGAGCGTTGCCAGCGCAATTTGGGCGCAAAATTCCTGATACAGCTGACGCCTCTCTTTGATGCTTAATTTGCGGGGCTTCGAGCCCTCCAGATAGTCTCTGTCTTCTGCATCAGGTAGCTTCTCTGGGCTCACAATCAGGATCTCTACCAGCAATATGGAGTTACTGCGATCGAAAGCAATCACCGGGTCAGAGCAGAGGAGTTCTGAAAGTGTCGCCGCGCGGAGAATTTCGAAGAAGATTTTCTCTATAATATCTGGCTCTCCAGACAGGAAAGATGGCTTCATGGCCTGCTCTGCTTCAGAGCAGAGTTCATCATTCAGCTTTGAAACCGCTTTGCACTCGGCTTCCCATTCCAGTACCTTAAGATTGAATTGTTTATTATGCTGGCGGCGAGCAGATCTAATTTTTGCCTCGCATTCTTTGTTCCATAGCACCATAGACTCTGCGTGCGCATTGTCACTGGCGGTTTGATTTTTTCGGCTGGAGGGCGGCGGAGGCAGTTCAATGCTCTCTGGTCGAAAAGCTTCCTTTTTGGTTTTTGGGGCAAGGGCACTTTCAGATGTTGAGAAAATACTATCCACGGACTCTGCGTCTTCATTTTCAGTGCAAGTGGCAATATGGATTGCACCGACTTGACGGACAGCTTCGATCTAGGTCGCATAGCCTATTCCTAACGGAGAGGATAGTATACCAGCGTTGCCTTGCATGGCCAGATTGGATCCCTGGAGTGGACTTTGACTCAGATCTCTTTCTCTGGTTGGATTCGAACCCATGCGGCAATGGATTGGCCCCCGTGTTTCGAATCCTTGTGCTTCGGTGATTGCCGATGCATTGCGGTCATGCTATGCCGCTGTTTAGGCCGCCGCCGCCACGAGCTCTTCTTCGGCCAGCTCGACAGAGCAGTCGTCGGGCTCAAGAACGGTCACCAGGCGCTTTCCGGCGCGGAAGACGCCCTGGACGGCTTGGTGGACGCGGCCAGCGAGGAAGGGGGGGCAGGCTTCGAGGGCTTCGGGCTCTTCGATTCCGTCGAGGCGGTCGACCTGCCAGCCGCAGGGGCCGACGTTGGTGCGCACCACGATGACGTAGCCATCCTCCAGCGAGCGCAGGCCAAAGCGATGGCGCAGGCTCACCACGGGCGTCATGCGTCCCGCAAGGTCAAAAATTCCCAGCACGTCTTCGGGCTGGCTGGGCAGAGGCGTGAGCTTGGGGGCGGTCAAAATCCGCTCCACCCGCTCAATGTCCACCGAATACAGCGTCCCATCAAGGTCAAAAACCACCTGCTTTCCCGCGCTCATGCCCAACTCTTCCACGATTGATTTTCGGCGGCGCCAGCATGTTCTTCAGATGCCGGGCGTACAATGGGGCACGGCTTATGTCCATTGCGGTGATTGCCCTTGCCACCCAGCTCATCGGAGAGGGCAGTCTTGTCGAAAGAGCGCAGGCCTTTTTGGCGGCTCAGGAGAGCCTGTCGGTTCAGCTTGAGGTCTCTTTTCCCGGCCCCGATGGGACGTCGGACACCGCGCGAGGAACCTACGCTGACCGCCTGCCTACCCGCCACCGCTTTGTCTTCAACGATCCGAATGCGGGCTTCGAGACGCGGCAGGATCCGCGCCTCTTTGTCACCTATCGGCACTGGGACAAATCCTATTTCGAGCAGCCGCCCGTGCCTGCTTTGGTGAAGTCTGACCAGCTTTCGCGCCGCTCAGATTTTGCCTTTCCCGACATTTTGGCCTCCCGCTCCCTGGAAGTCTATGCGCCATTGAGCGACTGGAAGCCGGCGCCCGACGCGCCCGAGACCGACCTGGAGGCGACGATTGCGACCCAGACCGGACCGATTCTGCGGCGGGTGAGGGTGCTGCCGGATGGCCGAATTTCCGAGGCATCACTTCGCCAGCCAGGCATCCCGCTGAGCCAAGCGGCGCGGGCCAAGTATTCGAACTACGCCCAGCCTTCGCTGAGCGAGGTGCGGGACATGAGCCCTCATTTGCCCAAGGGCTACGTTCCAAGCCCGCTGCCCCGCGCCCGTCAGCCATTGTCCACGGGC
>JBGSIR010000377.1:0-5133 GCA_041742415.1 Fimbriimonadaceae bacterium
GCGCCAGGGGCTGGAGGCCACGCTGTGCGAGGTGTACCGGCTGGGCCAAAGGCAGTAGCCGTCGTGGTGCTTTGCGGTGAGGATGAGCATCGTCATGCCCGCCGCCTTGGCTTCGCGGCACCACTGGTCGGCGTCCAGCGCGCTGGGGTTGAAGATCGCCGGATCCTCCATCCCCGTCCCCCACTCGCGCCCGGTGAAGGTGTTCACGCCGAAATGGACAAAGCCGATGAACTCGCTGCGGCGATATTCGGCCTGGCGAGGGCTGGGCAGCACCGCCGCGGCCATCCGGCCAATCTCGGCGTCGCTGAGGGATTGGGACATCATGAGCGGAATCAGGGCCAGCATGGCGTTCTGTGCCTGGCAGTTTGGCACGGCGGAAAGGTGGGCCGCTGAACGAAAAACGAGCCGGGCTCCCCGTGTGAGGAGCCCGGCTCGAAAGATTTTTGGCGCGCTCGAGAGGACTCGAACCTCCGACCCCCAGCTCCGCAAGCTGGTGCTCTATCCACTGAGCTACGAGCGCGCAGGACCCGGAAGTATGCCACGGGATGGGGGGCGGGAGGTGGGAATGGGCCTGGGCCGGGGGGGCTCGTGTGGCACAGGACGGCTGGGGACGCCGCGAACGAAGCCTTCCTCTCCTGGAGAACCGAGGCGGCGCAGTGAGACAAAATAGGGGCGGCGATGACGGGAGCTTTGATTGTTGGGGCGCTGGCGGCGAGTGGGCTTTCTGGGCCGGCTGCGGCTGATAGGATTGGGCCACCGCCCAGCTCAATGGAGCTCGATTCCTTTTACGGCAAGCACTTTGAGGCCGACGGCTATCCGATCGTGTCTTCGCCCGCCGTCAACGATTTCGCGCTGAAGGAGGCGGGGTGGCTCATAAGCCAGATGCTGGCGGAGCGCCCCGACGTGAAGCAGGCTCTCGTCCAGGGCGGCTCCCGATTCGTGGTGATTGGGCGGCGGGAAAGAACGACCGACATCCCCGAATACGCTTGGCTCACGCCCAAGGAGTTTTGGGATCGCCGGGCCAGGGGGTTGGGGGGCTCGGAGACCGATCCGGTGTGCTCCTGTGGGGAAGAGAACCTGCTGGGGTTCCCGGGCGATCCCTATGACGGCGAGTCGATCCTGATCCATGAGTTTGCCCATACGGTCCATCTGCGCGGCCTGGACAGGATCGACCCGACGTTCTCGCCGCGCCTCAAGGCGGCCTATGATTCGGCCATGGCGCGCGGGCTGTGGCCCGGCACCTACGCCGCCGAGAACGACCGGGAATACTTTGCCGAAGGAGTCCAGTCTTGGTTTGGCGCCAACAGAAGCGGCGGGCCGATCCACAACCGCATCGACACCCGCGCCGAGCTGGTCGGCTACGACCCAGCCTTGGCCGCCCTCATCAGCGAAGCCTACGGCGGCGTGGCCTTCACCTACACTCGGCCTGGAATGCGGATGGAGGGTCACCTGAGCGGCTGGACCCCTGCCGCCGCCCCCCGGTTCAGTTGGGATGATTCAGGAATCTAACCGGGCGGGGTGGCCTGGCGCTCAGGATGCTCTTCTCCCACATGGTCGAGACCGGCGCCATGGCCTACAACCCGGCGCGCGAGGTGAAGACGCCGACGATCCGGAGGACCGAGGGCAAGACGCCCGCGCTCTCTCCGGAGCAGATGCACCAGCTCTTTCAGGGCATCGGGGATGAAAAGCTCATCGACCTTCGCGACCGCTGCCTCATCGGGGTCATGGCCTACACCTTCGCCCGGGTTTCGGCCGCCTGCCGTTTGACCGCCGCCGACTACATCGATCTTGGACGGCAAACGTATGTCCGGGTGAATGAGAAGGGGGGCGTGGAGCGCGAGATTCCCTGCCACCCTTCCCTCGCTGAATATCTGGATGCCTGGCTCGCGGCCAGCGGGATCTCCGGGAGCAGCCCTCTCTTTCCCACCTTTACCGGAGCGGCGCACGATCTGCTCAGCGACCGGGCGATGGCCCGCGATGAGGCGCTGCAGATGGTGAAGCGCCGGCTGAAGCGAGCGGGCCTGCCGACGCTCTTTTCGAACCACTCTTTCCGGGCGACAGGCATCACGACGTTTCTCGAGAACGGCGGCCAGCTGGAGGTGGCGCAGAGGATTGCGGGCCATGCAGACAGCCGCACCACCAAAGGGTACGACCGCCGGGCGACCCGGCTGGAGCTCTCAGAAATTGTGCGGGTTCGGTACTAGCCGCGTCGATTCTCGCCGAACGCGCCTGCATTTGCACGAACAGGCCTTTTGATTGTAGGGCGAGGGATTTGAAGCGAGCGTGGGCTGGATTCGGTGCTGCCAATGGATAAGGCTTGCTGGGACGCTAAAGATCTGTAGGATGAGGAGGCGGAAACCTGGGTATTCGATTCGAATACCCAGGCCACCCCGTCCGGCGGATCAGGGCCCAACGGTGCCAATCATGATTGCCAAATCCAGTGTTTTACAGTCTTGCCATCTGCAGAAAAGCCGACTGCAAGATAGTCTATATCTATGCGCCATCCTGACCATGCTCCAATCTCATAGTTCCATACGTAGGCGATATTGCTTGGGAGCCTGGAGTGCCCGAAGATCAGGGGTGACAGAACCTGCGTGGGCTCACCCAGCTCTCTCGAAACAATGGACTTGTCTGTGCCAGGTAAGAGAATCGTTCTACCCAAATCATCAATCATTGAGAAACGAGGGCTGTCTCGATCAGTCGGATCAGCGCCAAGCCAAACAATTCGATCAAATGTGGTCCGAGACGTTGCCACGGCACAAGCGAGCCGCGTGAGCAACAAAATTGCGGCGAGCGCTAGCAGGCCGACAGTGGTGTAGAGTATACGCTTGGTAACAATACTCATTGCGCGATCTATTTTTGAATCGGTGGCAGAGTCACCTTGTTGGGGTTGGATTTGCAACCAGTCTTGCACCGTTTCCACCTCTTGGGTGGATACCCCGGTGCTGGCTCAATATACTGACAGTTACCAGATTTGATGTTGATTGAGCAACACGAGTAGCAACTTAAAGCAGAGGCGCAGTTGATTCCAATTCTATTGTTGTAGAGGTCCATACACTTCTGATCGGGCGGATTTGGCCCAGGATTAGTGCGATAGGGCGGACATCCGCCATCCTCCTTGTGATTGTCGGTAACGTAGCTTGAGCATTCCCACCACGAGAAACCAGTCGGGTGGCACCTCTGAGCGATGAGGCAAGCCCACATGCAATGCAGCATTGCAGACAGAGGAGTTGTTTGAGGGTGCCCCAATTCCGTTTTCCTTACAAAACCGATTGGCCGCTTCGTCAGCAGGTCCGACTGTGTCTTTGGCACACATCAAACACGTTGGGAGCGGACCGGCTTGGAGGCCAGTTGGGTCCGAATAGTTTGTCGGATTCGCCGCCACGTAGTTGAATGCGCTTTCATCAGGCCAAAGCGGGTCACTCGTCACCCATGCCGCCATCACGGGTGAGTAGGTGCGGGCTCGGATTTAGGTGGTGGCTTCGGAGTCGTTGTAATATCCCCATGCGCCGACGAAGCCGAAGGGAGTGGGGTTGGCGCCGGTTTGGGATTGGACTTCGCCGTAGGGGAGGTATTCGGTTTGGCTGGTGACGGTTCCTGCCTCATCGATGGTGGCGATGATATTGCCGAGGGTGTCGGGGATGAGGTGGGTTCCGACTCCGTCCTTATCCTGGTGGAGGATCTGGCCGTTGACGGTGGTGTAGGTGGTCCAGCTCATGACCAGTTCTGCTCCGCGAGATAGTCGGAGCCATCCCAGATGAAGGTGGTCACCCCATTCGCATTCGCCCTCACTTGGCGCAGGCTGGGCTGGGTGGTTTGATCACTGAGTGCCATGGTCTGCATCCGTTGCTTTATGATAGCGCAGGTTTGCTGACTTCGTGAAAATACATTTAGGGCAGCGATAAAACGATGGCGTTGATAAATTGACACCTGGCGTTTCCATATCCTAGCGATTTGACTTGGGGCGGAACTCTAGTTCATCGTATTCCATATGAATTGTTAGTGAGCCATGCTTGTCGACAACAATGCTTCCCGAATCACCTTCTCCCGCCCAGGGGTATATCTTAGCGAGATAATAACCTTTAGGTCCCGTGACTCTCATGCGATAAGATAGCTTCCAGGGCGCAAAGTCGACCACGCCGTTTGCCTGCAGGATTTTCCAGTCATCAAGTGTGACTGTGCAAGAAAGGCATCTATTAATGATCGTTTGAGGATTGATAAGGGGTAGGCAGATAAGTATGATTGTACTAATGCCCGCAACAATCAGGACAGCGGTTCGACTAAGTCGGCGAAGGCTGTATCTGCTCACCATTGTTTCAAGCCGCCTCCCTTCCAGGCTTGGCCACACATTCGATGGCAGTTCTTTGTCCGGTTCCCTGAGCCAAGCCCGAAGCCAACGTCATTGTTGTGGCGATCAACTCTCGAGTCTGTAGTGAACCAGGTGAAAATTTCGTGAAGAATAATAAGTCCTGTGCAATTTTTGCCGCATCGTTGAGCGGCTATGCATGTCCCGACACAATGGCGCATGGAGTTGTTGAAGCCATTTCTACCAGGGTAAGCATCTTCGGTATCCCGACGTATGCCTTTTAGGCAACTGAGGCAATCAGGCTTAGGAAGAGGGCGGATTCTTTTGCAGTGCCAAAAGGCTGGATCTGACTCGCTTCCCGGCGGACCACAAAAAGAGCAGTCTTCGCCCCACGGTTTTACAACACCTGAATGCTGAGGCTGGCGACCGCCTGGGTCAAGGTCCGTTGTCGGTCTTGCCTCCGCATAAACGTACGCTGACTCCTCCGGCCACAGCGGATCACTTGTCACCCATGCCGCCATCACCGGCGAGTAGGTGCGGGCTCTGATGTAGGTGGTGGCTTCAGAGTCGCTGTAGTATCCCCAAGCTCCGACAAAGCCGAAGGGGGTGGGGTTTGTGCCGGTTTGGGATTGGACTTCGCCATAGGGGAGGTATTCGGTTTGGCTGGTGACGGTTCCTGCCTCATCGATAGTGGCGATGATATTGCCGAGGGTGTCGGGGATGAGGTGGGTTCCGACTCCGTCCTTGTCCTGGTGGAGGATCTGGCCGTTGACGGTGGTGTAGCTGGTCCAGCTCATGATCAGTTCTGCTCCGCGAGATAGTCGGAG
>JBGSIR010000378.1:0-1617 GCA_041742415.1 Fimbriimonadaceae bacterium
AGCTCCCGGCCCCGCCACGGCAAAGCCCGCGGCCCGCAGCTCATCGGCCAAGCCCGCAATCAGCGGAGCTTCGGGGCCAACGACGATCAAATCCGGCTGGTGCTCGGCTGCGGCCTCCAGAGGCGCCGACACCACATTGACCCCAAGCCTTGCCGTGCCGGGATTTCCAGGAGCGCAGACGACTTCGCAGCCATCCTGGGCAAAGCGCCATGCCAGCGCGTGCTCGCGGCCGCCGGAGCCAATCACCAAAACCTTCATGACATCTCTCTTCGGTATTCAAAAGCGCTGTGGAGCGTGGCGCTGTCGGCGTAGTCCAGCTCGCCGCCAATCGGCATGCCATGCGCCAACCGCGTGACGCGCACGCCGAGCGGGCAAATGAGCCGGGCCAGATAGAGCGCGGTCGCGTCGCCCTCGACGGTGGGATTGGTGGCGATGATCACCTCCTCCAGGCTCGGCTGAATCCTCGCCAAAAGCTCCTTGACCTTGAGGTCCTCTGGCGAGACTCCCTCCAGAGGGTTCAGCAGGCCGTGCAAAACGTGGTAGCGGCCCTTGTATTCGTGGGTCCGCTCTACGGCCGCTACGTCGCGCGGGTCGCCGACCACGCAGATGACGCCGTCTTGGCGGCGGGAGTCGGCGCAGATGGCGCACCGCTCTTCGGAGGTGAAGTTCTGGCAGTCGCAGCAGAGGCGCAGCGTTGTGCGCGCCTCCACCATGGCCTCCGCAAATCGCCGCACGTCATCAGCGGGCATGCGCAGTATGTGAAAGCCCATGCGCTGCGCCGACTTCGGGCCAATTCCCGGCAGCTTTTCCAGATGCTCAATGAGCTCGGCCAGCGGACGCGAAAAGCGCACTTGGCTCAGCGACCGAGGAGGCCATCCATGCCAGGAATGCTGGGCATGATCTCTTTGACCTTGGCTTCGCGGATCTCGGTGGCCTTGGCAAAGCCGTCGCGCACCACGCTCACAACCAGGTCTTCCAGGGTCTCGATGTCCTCGGGGTCCACCACGTCGGCGTCGATCTTGATGCCGAGCATCTCACCGGTTCCGGCAAACATTCCCTTCACCGGGCCCTTATCGATCTCGATGCGCTCGTTGGCAAGTTCTGCCTCCAAGTTTTGGGCCCGCGCCATGGCGCCTTGGGCGTCTCGCAGGGCGCCCTGAAAGCCCTTTCCGCCAAAATTCTTAGGAAGCTTCATTCCGAATCCTTGGGCCGGTCTGGCTGAAAGGTGCGCTGCACCTCGTCCACCAGCCTCTGCCCTTCAAGGGGCAATTCTACCGGAGGGGCATCCTCCTCTTCGGACCTGGCGGCGCTCTCGCCCGCCAGAAGCTCAAACTTGACAATCGGCGTCTCGCCTGTGCGCTTGGCCCAGGCCTCCTGCACCGCCTTTGCCAGCTTTTCAGAAGCCCACCGCACGTTGGTGGCCATGGGCAGCCCAATCACGATGGTCCCGCCGGTCGAACTCACCACCTGAGAGCCAGGCAGGCGGACCTTCGCCAGCTTAGACAGCCGCGTGAATTCATCAAAAATGTCGGCCCAGACTCCTTCCGGCGAGGAGGCGTCCACCGGCTTTCGCGGCGCAGGCTTTTCTGCCGGCCGGGGAGCAGGGGCCTGGGCGGC
>JBGSIR010000379.1:0-3348 GCA_041742415.1 Fimbriimonadaceae bacterium
CGAAGGCCAGCGCTCCCACCAGAGCGCCGAGGCTGGTGCCGTGCAGGCCAATGCTGCGGCCGTTGAGCTCGGGGCGCATTTGGATGAAGTCGATGACGCGGCGCACGTCGCTCACCGACTGCGAGATGGTGGCCCGCAGAGCCGGGACGTCGGGGCGCAGGGCGTACTCCCCGCTCCGGGTTCCTTCGGGCGCTCGGCCCAGATGGAATGGCAGCGGCATGATGACGGCCGCGATGCCGCGCTCGTTCAGCCGCCGGGCCAAGCTTCGCTCCAGGCTCAGGTCCACCGCGCCCCAGTAGTTCAGCAGGATCACGGTCGGCGGCGGCGCGATGGCCTCGGAAGGCGTGTAAATCTCGATGTCGAACTGGTCGTTTTCGGGATGGCCCGAGGGCTGGGCCGAGGCAAGGGTGGCCAAATGGGCTGTCTGGCCCGGCTCGGTGGCCGAGATGGGGCGCCAGGGCGCCTCGGTCAGTGGAGGGGGCAAAGGCAGGGCTGGGCCTTGCGCCGGAGTGACCGGCTGCGCCAAGCTGGGGGCTCCCACCATGAGGAACGCCAGCAAGATTACGGGCTTGGTTGCCGCCAGCCTACTCATGGCCCATGCCAGCGCACAGTATCCCCGAGAAGAGGCCTTTAAAGTTGCGCTCGGCACGGCTGGCCTAACGCCCGAATCTGCCCGGTTCGACCCCGCCATCCTGGACTTTTACCGCCAATCCGAGTTTTCCAGCTCCCTCTTTCAGGTTTTGCAGGCCAATCCCTGGCGCGCGTCCCAGATCACGTCTCTGCACCGGCGCCAGCTCTTCGTGGCGGGGCAGAGGCCGATTGAGCTGATCTCTTCGGCCAGCCGCATGGTGGGCGACGGCGCCAGCCGCGAGCTCTTGGCCAACCCCATTGAGCAGGCCGAGCAGAGAGCCAAGCGGCCCGGCGCCCTGCGCGACGCCCTCACGCGAATGCAGCAGCAGGGCCTGCTGATGGGCGAAATCCCCTCGCTGGAGACGATCCCCCTGCCCGTGCAGGAAGCCGCCAGCCTGGTTTTGGAGACCGCCCTGGCGGCCTATCCCTATCGCCAAGCCGCCTTTGGCTCAACTCCCGAGATCGCTCAGCAGTTCGACCGCGAGGCCTCCACCTCCATCACCACCGAAGACCCGGTGAACTACCAGCAGCTCCTGAACTTCTATCGCCGGGTCGATATGGCGTTCCTTTACGGCGCGGCGCAGGACCTTGCCGCCGCCGCCACCCGCGCGGCTGAGCTGCTTCGCGAGGTGCCCGCCAATCAAGTCTATCGTGTAGAAATCCCCACGCGATGGGGAATTATCCTCCTCACGGGCGGCTCCAATACCACCCACGGCGAAGAGGAGAGCCTGCTGCGCATCGACACCGGCGGCGACGACGTTTACTTCAACCTGCCGGCCAACGTGACCAGCGAAAACTGGTGCTCCATTACGATTGACAACCAGGGCTCCGATGCGTACCTGTCTCATCCTGAACTGCGAGACCGTTCGGTCTCACAGTGGAGCCAGCGCGCCTCACAGCGGAACCGACCCGGCCCGGCGGCGGCGGCCTTCGGAATTGCCCTGCTGGTGGACACTCAGGGGGACGATCTTTATCGCACTCACCGGCGGGGGCTCGGCTCAGCGGTCTTTGGCGCAGCAATTCTCATCGACCGCGAAGGCGACGATGTCTATGACGCCTATGCCGACGCGCTCGGCTTTGGCAAGTTTGGCGTGGGCATCGTGGACGACCTCCGCGGCGACGATCGGTACACCGGCTTTCAGCAAGTGATGGGCGTGGGGCTGCCGCGCGGCGCCGGCATCTTGGTTGACCGCGAAGGAAACGACGAATATGAGGCCAACACCGCGGTGCTGGACTTCCCCAGCGCTCAAGACCCCGACGTGAACGCCAGCCTCGCCATGGGCGTGGGCTATGGCGTGCGGCAGGACTACCTAAGCGGCCGCAGCATGTCGGGCGGCGTGGGCGTGCTCTTCGATGTGGAGGGCAACGACCGCTATTCCGGCGGAATGCTCGGCCAAGGCTTTGGCTTTTGGGAGGGCGTCGGAATGCTCTGGGATGAAGGCGGCGACGACGTCTACCAAGGGCGCGGATATGTGCAGGGTGTGGGCGCAAACTTTGGCATTGGCATCCTCGAAGACGCGAAAGGCAGCGACGAATATCGGGCCTCCGCCGACATGGCCATGGGCGCCGGACATGACTTTGGCGTGGGCATGCTCATCGAAATGTCGGGCAACGACCGCTATGAAGCGCAGTCTCTGGCGCTGGGCGCGGGCAGCGAAGGCGGCATGGGCATCTTTCTGGACGAAGGGGGCTCAGACCGCTACATCTCTCGCGGCATCTCGCTCGGCGAGAGCTCAGCGGCAGCGCGGGGCAGCCTTCGCGAGCGCCTCTTGACCCTGGGAGTCTTTGCCGATCTCGGAGGGCAGGACACCTATCCCTCAGGCCAGACCTGGGCGGTGAACGGCGGACAGGTGGTGAATTGGCGGGAGCGGCGCGAGAGCGTGCGGGAAAGCCAGCTCGGCATCTTTTGGGACCGCTGAGCCCACCGGTAGACTCCGCGCATGATTCCGATCGGCGATCGCTTTCGCTCCCGGCAGACGCCGGCAGTGACGATCGCCCTCGCGGCCCTCATCCTCTTCGTTTTCTTTTGGGACCGGGGCCGCGCCTGGCTTGGCTTGGGCCTGCCGCTCAGCAACCTGGCCTTCCGTCCGCAGGGGGTGGTGGAGGCCTTTTCGGGCAATGGCGACCCGATGGACTTCGTGAAGCTCTACACCAGCCTCTTTCTGCACGGCAACGTGGCTCACCTGGCGGGCAACCTGCTGTATCTGGCGGCCTTTGGCCCCCGGGTTGAGGCGGCGCTGGGGGGACTGCGGTTTGCGCTCTACTACTTGGCTTGGGGCCTCATGGCGGCGGCAGCGCACATCTTTGTGGAGCCGGGCTCGCCCACGCCGACCCTGGGCGCCAGCGGAGCCATCGGCGGAATTTTGGGCGCCTATCTCATCCTCTTTCCCGCCGCCCGCATCCAAGTGATCGTGCTTCCCCTCATCTTCCTGCCCTTTTGGCTGAGGAGCTGGATTCTGCTCACCGGATGGTTCCTGGTGCAGGTTCTGGTCTACCAGCAGGGCGTGGCGGCGTGGGCGCATGTGGGCGGATTCATGGCCGGAATGGCCACAATCCTTGTGATGGGCGGACGAGAGAAGGTTTTGCGGCAGAGAATGCCAGAGGCGCTTCATGCTTGACCGCCCTTTGCCTTGGTGGGTGGCGGCTTCGGCCATCGCCTGCGCGGCGGCGGCGGGGGTGGGCTGCTTCTTCCGCATCCAGGCCGAGCGCGGCAACCGG
>JBGSIR010000380.1:0-4588 GCA_041742415.1 Fimbriimonadaceae bacterium
AGAGGCTGCCGCCGCCCAGCCCAGGGGAGTCAGGCCGATGGCGGGGTCAGGGGCATCGATGCCCGCGCCTTGGTCCAATGCGTCCATCAGGGCCGCCAGGTCGCCTCGCGCCGCGCTGCGCCAAGCGTTGAAATCATCCGATGGGGAAGCCGCTCGAAGCTGCCGCTCCATTCCAGCGGCAAACCCTGAAGCGGCCCACACCAGCGGGACAATCGTAACCATGCCCAGCAGGAGCGGGAGCCCGATGCGCCCCAGCCGGTGCCGCACCATCGCCCCCACTCCGCGCCGGGTGAGCAGCATCTGGGTGAAGTATCCGCTGACGATGAAGAACAGCGGCATGCGAAAGCCGTGGATGAACTCGACGACGCCGGCCATCACCGGTCCGCCCGCCGGATCGGAGACCACCCACGGCCCGCCCGTATAGGCCAGAGCCGAGTGGAGGACTATGCCCAGCAGCATCGCCCCCGCCCGCAAGGCATCGAGGCCATGCTCCCGCGGCGGAGCCTGCTCTGCGGGAGTGTTCGGGGCTTTCACCGTCGCCCTATTTTGGCGGCGGAGAGTGTGCGCGAATCTAGGAAAGGTCCTGAATCGCCTTCAAAACTTCGGCGGCGTGGCCCTTGGGCTTCACCTTTTGCCAAACCTTGAGGACCTTGCCCTCTTCGTCGATCAGCACGGTGCTTCGCTCGGCGCCCATGTACTTTTTGCCGTACATTGACTTCTCGACCCAAAATCCAGCGGCCTCCAGAAGCTGCTTTTCCTCATCGGCCAGCAGGCTGAAGTTCAGCTCAAATTTGTCGATAAACTTCTTGTGCTTGGCGGGCGAGTCGGGGCTGACTCCCAGCACGCGGGCGCCGCCCAAGTCGCCGCCGAGGTCGCGGAATTCGCATGCTTCGGTGGTGCATCCCGGGGTGTCGTCCTTGGGATAGAAGTAGATCACCGCCTTGTTGCCCCGCAGAGAGTCGCGGGTCACGGTCTCGCCGGTTTGGTCGGGCAGGGAAAAGTCGGGGAAGAGCTGGCCTTCGGCAACCATAGCGTGAACTACGCTTCGGCTCCAGCGGTTGGCGGCGGGGTCAGGTCCATCAGCATGGCCTGCATCAGATCGCATCGCAGCGCGACCCCGATCACGCGGTCGGCCTCAACGACGGGCAGCAGGGTGAGGCCTTGGCTCAGCATGGCCTGCAGGGCGTCGCTCACCTCCAGGTCGGGTCCGGCGGTTTTGGGCGAGCGGGTCATAAATCGCTCGACCGGCGCATGACCCAGGCTCATGAGTCCGCCCTGCTGGGCGGCGGCGCGGCAGATGTCGCCTTCGGTGATGACGCCGATGGGCGCCAGCATGTCATCAACCACCACCAGCCCCGGGAACTGGTAGATGTCGATTTTGTCCACCGCGTCGCGGAGGGTGCTCTCGGCCCGAAGCGTGGGGATGTGGGCGTGCAGCACCTCGCGCAGGATCATGCCCTGCAAGGTACCAGCCTAGAAGTAGGGCGGAAAAGTGGCGTAGTCCAGACTGCGGCTGAAGCTGTTCACAAACTCAAAGTCCGTGGTCTTCCAGCCTTTGGGGTCGCGCTTCACGTCCATCGACATCACCGTGCGCTCGGGGTTGCCCCAAATGGAGCGCTCGGTGGCCACCGCCACGATCTTTGCCTGGTCGCCGTCGCGCCAAATCACCTTGAAATAGGTAAGCGGCCCTTTCACCTGGCGGACCTTGACTGCGTATTCCACCACGGGCCGCAGGTCGGCCTCGTTTTTGCGGGTGACATATTCGATCCAGCCATAGGGAGCGGCTCCCGCCACCACGGCCAGCGCCAGAGCCCAGCGCAAAGGCTTGAAGTCATCCAGCTTCTTCATGGGGTGAAAAAGCGACACCACCATGGTCAAAATGAAGCCTGCAACCACTGCTGCAAGCAGATATCCGATAAGCACAACCATCCCAAGCCGTCCGAGGAGATGACTCCTCCTTAGGGTTGTTCCACATCGGGGGCGGGCTCAGTGGCCCGCAATCAGTTCAGGTAGGTCGGCTTCTTCAGCCAGGCCTTGGGGATCGGCTTGAGGCCGCTGACCACGCGGTTGAACTCTTCGCTCTTGATGACCGAGGTGGCCACGGTGAGGCGGACGCGGCCATGGGCCGTCTTGATGGTCACCGTCTGAAGGTTCGGCTGCTGCAGTCGATTCTTCTTCGGCGCGCGGAATTTCCACTGGCCCGAGTGCCGGTGACGAATGTGCTTCGCGTTGTTCGCCTTCTTTCCACTCACCTGACAAATTCGCGCCATAACGTTCCTCGCCTCCAGGGGAGGCAGTCAGCAACTATACACCAGCCGGCGCCCTGCTCTGCGGCTCTCGACCCAAGGGCCCGGGTCCTGCTACACTCGGCGCATGCGCATCATTTGGGCAGTTTTGGCTTCGTGCGCGGCCCCCGCCGCCCTGGCCCAGCAGAACCCTCTGGACAACCTCCCCTATCCTGAATGGAAGGATCCGGGCCGCAACAAGGTGGTCTGGGCAGGCTCGCCCCACTTCAACGAGCGGCCCGAGGGCACGGTCATCGACACGATCGTTCTGCACCACACCGCCAGCAGCACCCTCAGCAGCGTGGTCCGCTGGTTCGCCATGGAGGAGAGCAGGGTGAGCGCGCACTTCACCATCGGCAAGGATGGCAGCATCGTGCAGCATGTCTCCACCTTTAACCGCGCCTGGCACGCCGGGGTGAGCCGCGACGCCTATGGCCGCGAGAACCTGAACAACTTTTCGGTGGGCATCGAGATCGTGAACAAAGGCGACGGCAGCGAAGACTGGCCGGAGGCTCAGGTGCAGGCGGTGAACCACATCATCTCGGTCATCGTGCGCCGCCACCCCATCAAGCAGATCGTGAGCCACGGCTTCATCGCCCTGCCGCCCGGTCGCAAAAACGATCCCCTGAACTACCCCTGGGAGAAGGTGAAGCGATTCGGTCTCGAGCTGCATCCCTAAGGCGCATTGCGCTTTCGGCGGTGGTCGTTTTGGTGGCCTCCGCGTTCGGCTGGGTGGTTTCTCGCCCAGGCGGAGATTCCTGGGCTCCGCCGGGGCCCGGCTCGCCGCCGCCCTTTAAGTACGCGGAGGCCCGGGTTCTTCCGCCGCTTGCGCCCTACAGCCCCCGGCCCTGGTTTTTGGAAGTGGACACGGTGGTGCTGCACCACACCGCCACCGACAGCCTGGCCCCGGTTATCACCCACTTCAACAACCCCGCTAACAAGGTCAGCGCGCATTACACCATCGCCCGCGACGGCAGCGTGGTCCAGCATGTGGCTCCGGAGTTCGTGGCCTGGCACGCCGGCCCCAGCCTCGACCATCTTGGCCGCCGCAGCGTCAACCAGTTCTCCATCGGCATCGAGCTGGTCAACACCGGCACGCAAACCTATCCCCCCGCCCAACTCGCCAGCCTCAACCGCCTGCTCAAAGGGCTTGTGGAGCACTATTCGATCAAGTTCATCACCAGCCACCAGCGCATCGCCCGCCCCTCAGGCCGCAAAAACGATCCCGCCGGCTTTCCTTGGCAGACCGTGGAAGGACTCGGGCCGCGCGTCATTCCTTAGGCGGCTTGCCCTTTCCTTGAAGACAAGGGAACAGGCTCTTGCTTCGAGTCGGCGGTCAACCCTCTCAGACCCTCCGGGCCAGCTCTCCCAGGCTTGGGAGAGCGGTTGAACTAACCGCCTGCCCAAGCGTGGGCGGGCTCCGCAAAGCGGTGGGCGGGTTGGCTCCGACTCCTCGGTTTCGACAAGAGCATCAGCCCCGCTAGGATGGACAGGAAGAAGAGCCTGTCGCCCCCGAGCTCCCCTGAAGCCCCCCGCCACGGTTGACGCCCAGCAAGCGCGCCGCCTTGCCAGGCGTGGAGGCCTTTCTCGAACTGCTCAAGCCGCACTGGCAGCCGCATCCCGGCGAGCGGGAGTTTCTCATGTCCGGCTCGTCGTTCCGGGTGCTGGCGTGCGGGCGGAGGTGGGGGAAGACGGATGCCTGCGCGGTCTCGGCGCTTCACGCCCTCACCCAGCCCAGCCCTACCAAGCACCTCATCCTGGCCCCCACCGCCGACCAGGCGCAGCTCCTCTTTGACCGCGTGGTCGAGTTGGCCGACGCCTTCGGGCTCGCCGCCAAGGTCTGGCGCACACCTCACCCGCGCCTCACCGTTGGCCCCCACCGCCTGCAGGCCCGCTCGGCCCACGTGCCCCGGAGCCTGCGGGGGCTTGAGGCGACCCACATCATCGTGGACGAGGCCGCCTATCTCCCCGAATCCGTAATCACCGAAGTCGCCCTTCCCATGCTGGCGGCCACCAAGGGCCGCATCACGCTTATCTCCACCCCCCGAGGCAGAACGCACTTTTGGCGGTTTTTTCGCATGGGCGAGCGGGGGGAGCATGGCATCTGGAGCCGCCAGGCGCCGTCATCTGAAAACCCCCGTGTTTCGCCCGAATTCCTGGCCATCCAGCGCGAGCTCATCAGCCCCCGCGCCTACCGGGTGGAGTACGAAGCCGCCTTCGAGGACCAGGAGGGCCGCGTGTTTCGGCAGGAATGCATCGAGCAGGCCGTGCGGGCGGCGCCCGAGGCCGAGGGCCAGGTGTGC